>CALLXS010000085.1 GCA_937875295.1 uncultured bacterium
AGTTTAAAAGGAGTTTAAAAGGAGTTTAAAAGGAGTTTAAAAGGAGTTTAAAAGGAGTTTAAAAGGGGTCTTTTGCAAGGCCTTTTTGCCCAAAGTGATCTTTTCCTTTGGGAGGAATTTTTAGATTTAAATGAACCTCTCTTCAGGTTCCGAAAACACTGCAACATACAGTTGAAGAGTAGCAGTTTCCAACCACTCATTTTTTTCCTTTATCTGTTTGGAATGAAAGCAATATGACTTGAAAAGTACTTTCGTTTCTTTTCGCCTCTAATTTGAATAATTTCATGTTTGGTTTTTAAAAATATCACTATGTTCTTCTGCTTTACTTGAAATTTTTAAGTAGAATCTATCCCAAACTAACATTGTGTTGAAATTACAAATGAAATTACAAATATAGACTTATGTCCTTCTATGAAATAGATGATGTTCTATGGAATCCATATTACCTTATTTCTCCCCAAAACCACATCCCTGAAGATCTCATGCCGATCTAAGGAAGTTAATGAACGGAACTTTGTAGGCCAAGTCGTGAGCTCCTCAACAGATTTTGAATCATAACTTTGTAGCTATGATTGAAACCAGATTAAAGTAGTTTCCACCTTCTGCTTCCATCATTCCTATATCCCTACGAGCAAAATCGTTGTCACACATAAGCCAGTCTTTCCATGCTTCTTCAAAACAATTTAATTCTTTGCATTCTTTAATACTTACCAAATCAGAGTTTTTCCATAAATTATACCACCAATCACATGAGTGTAGAGTTAAAGTCATATCATCAAACCAGTATGGCACTAATTCTGCTGGAATTCCATTTGTAAATTCCTGCTTCAAGCCCGGAACTGCAACTGCAATTTGCCCTCCTTTTTTTACGAGTGGAGCAAAATGCCTTGTCAAATAATCTGCTTCGATTCCAAAATAATGATAGGCATCTACGCTTATAGCAAGATCAAAAAATTCATGTGCAAACGGCAAATCGTGGGCTTCTGAATGTATTGGTATTATTTTATCTTCCAGTCCCATTGACTTAATTCTCTCATAGTTATCTGTTGCACTTATCCAGAGATCAGTTGCAAAAACCGTAACATCATATTCTTTTGCCAGGAATATCGAGGTCAGCCCTCTCCCACATCCAAGATCGAGTATTCTCATGTCTTTCTCAAGCTTCAAAGATTCTGATACTTCTTCAAGAATCTTCATTGAGTTTGGTCCCATCATGTTTTCTTTAGCAAAATCAAAATCATATTTGTTACTTTTTGTAAACATCATCTTGACCACTTTTAGTTAATCCATCCCATATTATTTTATGGAGTTTTTTTATTTAGAATTGTTCTATAGATTTCGAGGCAACCTTCATCACATATTGTTTTTTTATTTGAACGGATGTATTCAGTCAGTATAGCCTTTAACTTAACAACTTTACCTTCATATGCTTGAACAGTAGTCTTAATATCGTTCAGAAAGATAACCGTTTTACTCTACAATAAACTGAAAAGTAGTGAAAAGATGAATGAAAAATTACTTGCAAAAATTGGATTGAACAGGTATGAGAGTTCAGTTTACCTAACACTTTTAAAACAAGATTTTATTGAAGCAAGCAAATTATCACATGCATCGAAAGTCCCTATAGGAAAAATCTATGAGGTTCTCAAAGCCCTCAAAAACTATGAGCTTGTTGAAATCCAACCGTCAAGACCACAGAGATACCGAGCTGTTGATCCTAAAAGCGCATTTAAACTTATGTACAAAAGAAAAGAGGAAGAAACACTCAATGAGCTCAAAATGTTCAAAGAAACATTTGATGAAATCGAAAGGGAACTCTGCAACGACAATTCACCACAAAATGCTGAAACTGTCTTCTGGCCTGACAGATTTCGTAATAATGAACTAAAAGAAATGGTAAATTCATCTTTTGAGAAAATCGAGCATGAAATATGCGTTGTAATCCATATGAAGTACAAGCCTGGAAGATCGGAGCTATATGATACCTCAGTATCCACCTTTAGCAAAGCTTATTTGAGTTTAATAGAACGTGGCATAAAAGTTAAAATTTTAGACCCGGGATCACAACTACTGCCATCATTAAAAGAGCTTATTGATTCGATAGAAGACCTGTCGTTTAAACGCTATTTTAAGGATCTGATGGAAATAAGAATTTTAGAAAACGAATACAATTTTACAATCATTGATTCTAAGATAACCCTGATAGATATTGAAGATCAGTTCAATATGAGTAGAAATCTCGGTATGGCACGAATATATGATGAATCATATGCTAAGCAATTCAAGACAAAATTTGATGAACTCTGGACAAAGGGCGAATTGTTTCTCTGACTTGACTTGCAAAGGTTTCTCTGACTTGACTTGCAAAGATATCCGTAAATTTCAATTTTTCTATTAGTTTTTGCCTCTTTTTCCTGAAGATGAACGTAAAATCGAAACTTTTGAACTCTCTTTTTGATGCCTTCAAAGTTTATTCATTGCAGCCATATTAAAAAAATATATTTTTCCTGCCGGCGGTCTGCTTAAGTCTCCCCCATATACGTTTGTTAGGAAAAGGATTAGAAAAGCGAAATTGAAAGCCCTTAGTTTTTGTAAATATAAAAGGAGTTTAGAAGGAGCCCTTCGCAGGGCCTTTTTACTCGAAGTGATCTTTTCCTTTGGGGAGGGATTTTTTGATTGAAAGTGAACTTCTCTTCACGTTCAACTCAGCTAAAATATATTTCTCCCGCCGGCGGTCTGCTGAAATCTTCCCCGAATACTTTTACTTAGGGCAGATAGAAAACAAGGAGGTGATCGAAGTTGGGTCATTATTAATTCTGTAAACACTTTGTAATGAAGGCAAAAGAAATAGGGAAATTAACTGTGAGTTTACTTAGATATTGTCATGGAAATGCTTATTATGAGAAATTTCTCCTTATATTTTTGACACACTCTTTAAAATGAAAGCCTCTAATTTCGAAATTAGGATACATATCCCAACTTGCACATGCAGGAGAAAGCAACACAGTATCTCCATTCTCTGCAATATTATAAGCTTCCTCAACACATTTTTCCATGTTTTCTTTAATTGTTACATTTAAATAATTTAAACCTTCAGCCGTGTTTTTTATTTTTTCTGCTGTTTCACCCAATAAAATCATATGTTTTACTTTACCACTAAATGATATTATAAAGTTTGAAAAATCACTTCCTTTGTCATATCCTCCAGCTATTAGAATGATACTTCCTTCGATGGCTTCGACAGCTTTTATTGCTGAATCTGGATTTGTACCTTTAGAATCGTTAATAAATCGAACACCATTCACTTCTCTAACAAATTCGATCCGATGTTCTACACCTTCAAATTCCTTCAACGCCTTTGTGATGTGTTCTGGAGATATTCCTGCAAAAAAGGCAATAGCAACGGCTGCTAATCCATTCTCTACATTATGTAAGCCTGGTATTTTAAGATCTTCTGTTTTGCATATCGGAATCATCTCATTATTTTTATTTTTAATGATGATCCATTTTCCTTTAACGAAACACCCAAAATCGAGTTCTATTTTTCTACTAAAGGGAACGACATTTGCCTTACAATATAATGAACGTTTATATGATTCAGCGCAATCATAATTAACTATAAAATAATCGTTTTTAGTTTGGTTTTGGAATATTTTTGCTTTTACATCTCCATATTGTTCCATTGTTTTGTGCCTGTCAAGATGATCTTCGGTAATATTTAACAAAGCTGATACTATTGGCTTGAACTGTTTAATTGTCTCTAGTTGAAAACTACTTGTTTCCGTAATAAGATATGAATTATTCACCGTTTCAAAAACTTTTGAAATCGCGGCAATGCCAATGTTTCCAACTACCTTAGATTCTTTACCTGCATTATTAAATATCTCGCCTACTAAAGTAGTAGTTGTTGTTTTTCCATTCGTTCCTGTAATAGCAATATATTTCCCTTTACTTAGCCTATAGGCTAATTCGAGTTCACCAATTATTTCAATTCCCAAGCTTTCAGATTCTAAAATAAATGGCTCATCAAGAGGAATTCCTGGACTCAACACTATCAAATCAAATTGATTTAATCTTACTGGATCTTTTCCTAAATATGATGGAATATTATTTTTTCGTATTAGATCTAATATCTCTTTCCCAATTGCTTCCTTTTTATCATAAACACTGATTTTAGCTCCTATTTTCAAAAGAGTGTCTGCAACAGACATACCAGATTTACCCATTCCAGCAACAAGTACTTTTTTATCATTTAAAGACATTTGACCACATCTTTTAATCAGAATTAAAATTCATGAATAAACAGAAAAAAAGTTATTCCTGAATACACCAAATAATCTTAATTTGTTGCTGCATTTCGAACTCAAAAATTCAATGAGTCCATGTCCATATTTTTGATCGATTATCGAAAAACATGATTAAATTGACAAATTGTGAATTTTGAAATCATCTTTTATAAAACAGCTTGTTTTGTATCAAAAACGGCGTTCGATATCTGCTCCCACTAAATTCAAAACTTTTGCAATGTTCTCATATCCTCGTTCTATTTGAGAAGCATTATCAATAATAGTTTTACCTCTCGCGTTTAATCCAGCCAAGATTAAAGTAGCTCCTGTTCTTAAGTCTAATGCAGTTACTTGTGATCCAATTAATCTATTAACTCCATTAATAGTAGCAATATTTTCGTCTATTCTAATATTAGCGCCCATTTTTCTCAATTCAACTACGTGATTATATCTATTATTAAATATATTTTCTTGAATAGTACTTTCTCCCTCAGCTATTGCTAACAGAGGTGTTACTATTGGTTGCATATCTGTTGGAAATCCAGGATATACTTTTGTGATGATCTCTACTGGTCGTATTTCGTCTGATGAAATTACTCTTATACCTTCATTATTCTCTATAACTTCAACTCCAATTTCGCGTAACTTTTCTGCAACGTTTTTCAAAAAATCGATCTTAGTATTGTTTATTTGGATATTACCTTTTGTAACTGCTGCAGCTATCATATATGTCCCAGTAGTTATGCGATCTGGCATTATAGAATAAGTTGTTCCACCTAGTTTTTCAACCCCACTTATTCTTATTATGCTTGTTCCAGCTCCTTTTATATCTGCTCCCATTGAATTCAGAAAATTAGCTAAATCAACCACTTCTGGCTCTTTTGCAGCGTTATTTATGATCGTCTCCCCATCGGCCAGACAAGAAGCAATTATTATCTGATGAGTAGCACCTACGCTAGGAAACTTAAATGTAATATTTGTACCTTTTAATTTTTTATTTGCTTCTGCAATAATAAAGTTATTTTTTATGTATATATTTGCTCCCAATGCTCCGAGTCCTTTTATGTGAAAATCTAGCTCACGAGTTCCTATATTACATCCACCTGGTAATGGGATTTTTACTTTCGAAAAACGGTTTAGTAATGCACCAACTAAAAGGACAGAAGAACTTATTTTGCTTACCATTGTTTCAGATAACTCAGTTTTCTTCAAAATATTAGATTTAATATGGATTATATTATTTTTTGATTTTATTTCTGCCCCATATTTCTGAAGTAATTTATTCATAATTAGCACATCTTTCAAGTATGGAACGTTATTTAAAATTACCATTTCTTGTGTCAGTAGTGAGCCAACTAATATAGGCAATACTGCATTTTTTGCACCATTTATATTTATAGTGCCTTCCAATCTATTTCCACCTTGAATAACAAATTGATCCATTTTAACTATCTTCTATTTTCGTTAATCGAATATGTTAGGCTTTCTAATGTAAGTACAAAAATGAAATATAAACATGTTGCTCACATATTATGATTTAGGGTTTAAATTCTCATACTCCTGATTTCTCAGCTCAACTGCGTAGATTCGTTCTTATTCCTAAAAGTAAATAATTATTAATGTCTGTAGTAGATTGCAACTAAGCTATAATTGATGAGGTATTAAATGGAAATTTGCTTTGATAGAGTGGAAAAAGTACATTTTATTGGTATTGGCGGAGTTGGTATAAGTGCAATAGCAAGGTTGCTGAGAGTCGCAGGAAAAGAAGTGAGTGGCTCAGATATACAAAATTCTTCTATTTGTGATGACTTAAAAAAATACGGAGTGAAAATTTTTATAGGTCATTCAGAGAATAACATCGAAAAAGATACAGATTTAGTGATTTATAGTCTTGCCATTTTAGATAATAATCTGGAATTAAAAAAAGCAAAAAAAATTGGTATAAATATTATTAATTACCATCAAGCTCTAGGAATTTTTTTTAATAAAAAAAATGGAATCGCTGTCTGTGGGACACATGGAAAATCCACAACGACTGCCATGGTTGGATTGTTATTGGATGATGCTAAACTTGATCCTTCAATTGTTGTTGGAAGTATAGTTCCCAGATACAATAGCAATCTTAAAGTTGGAAAAAGTCAGTATTTTGTAGCTGAAGCATGCGAATATAAACGCTCCTTTTTAAACCTTAAACCTAAAATTATAATACTAAATAATATTGAACTTGATCATACTGATTATTATCTAAATTTAGATGATCTTAAAAATGCCTTTAAAGAATTTATTGATAATTTGCCACATGATGGAATTTTGATTTGTAATGGTGATGATATAAATGTAAAAAACTTAAGTTCAAAAATAAGATTTTATCATCCTGAAGTAGAGATTATGTCTTTTGGGCAAAGCAAAGATAACGATTTATATGTGTCTAATATTAGACTTGAAGCCGGAATTAGTAAATACAAGGTTCTTTATTTAAGCAAAGAATTAGGCGAATTTAGCATAAAAGCACCTGGACTTTTCAACGTTTATAATTCACTTGCTGCCATATCTTTAGGAATTGTATTGGGTATTCCTGTTAAAACAATTCAGAGGTCTCTTACTAATTTTTCAGGTATCTGGCGGAGATTTGAGATTAAAGGAACATATAGAAAATCTTTGGTTATTTCAGATTATGCACATCACCCTACAGCTATAAAAGCAACGATTGAAGGTGCAAAGAGATTCTATCCAGACAGAAGAATATTTGTAGTTTTTCAACCTCACCAATATAATCGAGTAAAAAAATTGTACGACTCTTTTTTGGACTGCTTTAATAATGCAGATATTGTGATTATAACTGAAATATTTGGTGTGGTGGGACGAGAAAAAAAAGAAGATCAATGTCTAAGTTCATTGTATTTAGTGAATGACATTATTAGAAAAGAAAGCAAATTGGCAGACAAAGTATTCTATGCAAAGGATTTAATTCATGCAAGAAAAATAATTGACGAAAAAATTCAAGACGGAGATATACTTTTGTTCATGACTGCTGGTGATCTGTACAAAATTGCCGATGAAATAACAAAGAAATGAGTAAAATATTTTTGGCATTCAATTCTATTAATCTAATTCTTATATCAGGTAATTTATAAGAAGCAAAAGCTTGTATACCCAATTTTATAGAACTATTGAAGTTATTTTCATAAACAATTCTCGTTCTCAATATCTTTTAGTTTTCCAAGAATCTCGTCTAAACTAGTCCTTCTCTTTTGAAATTCTCCGAATGATTTGCTCTTATCTTCATAGTATTTTATTATATTCTTAGCATTATTTATAATTTCGACTGCATTTTCAAATATTTTCTTGTTATTTTTCATCTGTTCTTTTAATTTTACTTGATCATTTAAAACACTATCATAAATAGAGATGATTTTATCAATAGTTAGCTTTGCCTCACTTTTAGTAAATCGAGATCTCTTTTGAACATAAGCTTCGGATAATAAGTTTAAGGTTCGTATTCTATTATGCCACTTTCCTCTTTTTTTAAAATCGCTATCAACTTTTTGAAGTAGTTTAATTCCTTCATCCACGTTTCCATATTTGATTTCCAATTCCCCTAATCTAAACCTACATTCTAATACCTCTTCAATTGGCGGTTCTCCTGTTATCATATACCAGTAATTGAGACTATTTTTATAGCTATCCTTTGCCTGGTGAAAATTTTTTTCCTTAGTTACTTCATCTTCATTAAGCCTAATTGAATCTTTATAACAGAGTCCTAAGTTACGGTAATTACGTGCAGCTCCTATGAAATTACCAATTGATTCATTGATATTTAGAGAGGTGCTCAAATGAGAAATAGCATCATTTAATTCTCCTATATTCTCATTGTAGTTAGTTCCTTTAATCAACCCTATAGAGTTTTCACTATCTGCTATTCCCTTAATATCTCCTGCTTCTTTCCTATAATCTAAACTACAGTTTAATAAACGTATAGACTCATTAATGTACTTAATTTCTTTGTAAGTTGAATAAATCAATCCAACGCAGCTATGATACTGTGCATAAATTAGGTTATACTCTTTATCCTTTATTTGGCTTCCACTTGTTTTTCTTTCGTCTTTGTCAATTTCCTCAAGCATTTTTTTAATATCTTCACAATCAATTAAAGCATCCTTAAATCGCTTTAAAGCCCTACGTTTATAGTTAGCTAACCCTAACTTGCATTGGATAGCTTTATATTTGTATTGAATGTCTTTATATTTAATTCCAACATTATTATAAATCTCGAAGCAATTTTGGTATTGATCAAATACCGTATCTTTTTCTGATTCACCAAATTGTGTATCATAAACTCTAGCCAGACTTTGTATAGCTCGTGCTTTATTTACAGATCGTATCGCTTGTGCTTTGTTTATTTTTTCACTAAAAAATATAGCTTTATTAAAGAACTCTATTGCCTTAACTTTAGACAAACAGTCTTCCCATAAAAGTCCAAAGATTATATTTATTTCATATTCATCTATTTTGTTGGATAATTCTGCTTTTTCGTTAGAATAATCAATACTTTTAATAGGTTCCAAGTCAGTATAATAATTCATATTAAAAGAAGAACACAATTCATTTTGAATAATTTCGATCCAGTTTCCTGTTATTTTCAAAAAATTTTTCCTTTTTAATAGAATGTTATTTATATATAATTTTTTTACGTCTCTCGGTCTGTCTATCAGCCTGTTACTTATTTCTTTTTCCACTTCATATTCTAAATCTTCTTTTTTCCGTATAATTTCAATATTTTCCTTATCAGATTTATCTATATAATTTAAACAAAACATAGACTTATCTGTATTGGTATTTTTCAAAATAGGAAAAAAACTAAAGTTGTCTAAACAATCAAAACCTAAAAAACAAAAGTCATATTTTTTCAAGAAATACTCTAAAAGTTCCTTCTTTTCATCTACCTTTTTTTCCTCTAAAATTTTCCTTATTCTATTCAAATTAGCTAAAATGCTTTTATATCTTATTTCTATTTCTTCTTCTTCTCCTTCTTCTATACTGCCATTTAGTTTAAATAAACACCCAGTTAAGCTGTCATGAGAGTCTTCTATTTTGTCATTAAATTCAGTAAAGTCAAAATCATCACAGATTATATCATGTTCGAGTAAAATTTTTTCGTTTTTACATGCTCTTTCTATTAAGTTGTCCCTATTTGTTGTAAATACCCATTTACCATTTTTAATTTGATTAGCAACATAATAATGAATAGGATTAGGTTCATGAAGAATAAAATCTTCGAAATATACCAAAACATTATCCCCTAGTTCATCATGAAGGATCTTAAAAGCAGACTCTGAAGGAAGTTTTTCAGATAATTCGTCATATTCCGTTCGATCAAATTTATGATTTGTAATTGATTGAATAACCTCAATAATAAAGATTCTAAAACTTTTAACGTCAGATTTTTTAGATAGTTCGTCCCCAATGAATAAGACTTTACTATTCTCTATGACAGAAATTAATTCACTTATATGTTCTTGTTGAACTAAATTAACACCAAAATCTGGATAATAATCTTTTAGAAGTTCTTTAGATAAGTTATTTTTGATGTCATCCCAACTCCATATCGAAACAGAAAATAACCCTTTATCTTTATGTTCTGTTGTAATTTTTCTTGCCAACTCTTCTATTTTTGCATCTTTTGGCCCTGTTGTTGCAATCACAAGCTCTGACAATTCAGGTCTAAAACTTTTTGCTTTATTTATTTCTGTATATACTTCACGTTCAGTCAGTTTTTTGTTTAAATCATTTTCTTTGCATTTGCATTGTACACCACACCACGATTTACCTTTATCTGGCGTCCCAGATATGTCTACCCCTTTTTGTGCTTGACCTCTCTTTCCGTTCTTTTGAGTATCTGGGTCTTTCCAAATTTCTCTCCATAAATCGCAGCAAAGAGATTCAAAATCTTGCCAATTAGATGGTGGGGGGATCTGTAAATTATAAGAAGATGGCACAAAGGTTCCTTCTTTATAAGCTAAACAAGTATCATTATATGTTTTATTTCTAAAAGATTTCGCATAATTCTGCTTGCTGGAGATATAGATGACAAGTTAGGAGAAATCTCTAAAAAGAGAGCTAAATTATTTTGGCTTGCTCTTACTCTAGTAAATAATCCTGTAAAGAACGTCCCCACCAATAGAAAAGACCTTCTAAGTCATTTATTAGTAAACCTTTTTTCTCCCATTCTTCGCATAGAATATGAGGGTTGTTTTCAATCAAGTAAAAAATCAAAAATAGTTCTGGTTGCGTTAAATAAGGGACATATGTAGTTTTGCTTCTTTCCTCAAAAATTTGGCAAATTTTTTCTTTATTTTTCGATATAAATAAATTTATTTCTCTTTCAAATTGTTGAGGTGATGAAAAGTTCAATAATGGTAGAAGTATTCCAAGATTATAAAGAGAAAACTCTGGATCATACTCTTTTCTTATAAGTTTTATATAATTTGTTTCCAATGTTCTTAATGCAAAATCTTCATTCAATTGGACAGATTGTTTTATCTTATTATTCAAATCTGAAAAGCAGTTATCTGCAACCTCAAGAAGCCCTGAAAGACAATAAAACTGCCTATTAATTTCTTTAGATACTGAATTAGATGGTTTATAGCCTAGGTCATGATATATTTCCGCCCACGTGTCTTCACAATTAGTCCGTACCTGAATTTCTCCGACTAGATTACCTAATTTTTTGTACATATCTGGTGGAGTGTTCTCTTCTTTCAGCCGAACATCAAAATGGATAGATTTGTAGCCTTGACGATCGAAGTCCAAGTTGTGTATTTTATCTTCCTTTTTTAGTACCAAGAACGTTTCCGATATACATTTTTCAACAATCTGTGTATCGTCTTTAAATCTGCAGATAACTCTTGCAGCAGATTTATCAGATATTTCTGAATAAAATTCAAGACTTACATTTCTTTTTTTGTATAGTTTCTTTATAAGGCTAGCATCATCTTTTGTTCTAGCCAAAATTCTTACCATTATCCCTTGATCGCAGATGACTTCGTCTAGAAGTGCTTGAACCCGTTCAGTAAAGCTTTCGTATAATTCCTTTTCTTTCTCCCAAAGTGCAATTATCTCTTCTAGTGACATCGAAGTCGTCCATAAAATTATATTATCTTCGTATCTTTTTGAGGCGGGATTCAACCATTGCCTTAGTTCTTCCGTTTTCTAGGTGCTCGATTGAGACTT
Source organism: uncultured bacterium (assembly GCA_937875295.1). Taxonomy (GTDB): domain Bacteria; phylum Bacteroidota; class Ignavibacteria; order Kapaibacteriales; family UBA2268; genus CALLXS01. Next base: position 11,517 of record CALLXS010000085.1, read on the forward strand.
GTTCCTCAAAATCTTGCTGATTACCAATTATTTGAATACCATTTTCAAACTCAAGCGCAATCTTTTCTATGTCGGATTTTATGCAGGATGTGTCTTTAATAATTTCTGCAATCCCTACTTCCTTTTCTATCAAATAGTTCTCATATGCTTGTCTATGTGCTGTATCTAAATTTATTTTGGCAAAAGTTCGAGGATTTATCAGTCTTTCTTGGTTTGAAATATATGATTGCAAGTGAAGCTTATATTCATTTTGTGTTATTGGATCATCAATCTTTTCTTTTATGAATTGAATGGAATAATGGAAGAAATCTTTAGTTTGGATTGCGGGATCATGCATGAATTTGCAACCTAAAAAAGAATTCAAAAAAAAGCTCGCAACTTCTCCTTTCCTAGTTAACTGATTATCACATATCTTTCCTTCAATTTCACTATTATTTAAATTTTGATAGAATACGCCTATTTTGAGTAATCTAGTATTTTGGGAAAGTACTAGGTTTTTGACGCTGGTTATTTCAAAGGTTTTCTTTCCATCCCTTTCAGATTGTTCCAATCGGGCACCCTGTTCTCTTTCAATTTTTAAGACTCCAATAACCCGTCGGTTCAGGTTTTTACCATTGACTATTGTAATAAACCCACCAGGACTTCTTCCGGTTTGAATCTGATTCAAATGACTTGCTATTCTTTTAGAGGACTCTACAAAACTTTCACTATCAAATTCTTCGACAAGAAGACTCTTTATCAATTCAGGAACCGTGGAACTTGAAGACTCCTCAAAAACAATATTATGAGCTTTTGAGGAACCTACAGTGTCCGTCATTCGATCTTTTAAAAAAAGTCGGATTTCATTAGCTAGTGGACTTTCTATTTCACTATAAATTGGAGGTTGCTTTTCGTCTGAAAGATTCTGCCTTATAATTTCATGAATTATTAAGTTTTCAATGTTTAATGATGAATAGTTGTCCATGTGAATCCCTGATAAAGGGATATAGGCATTCACTTAAAAATATTATGATTTGTTCTCGTTGATCTCATTTGCAAGATTACTTATTTTCATAAACTTAAGATTCTTCTGCTTGGAGAATCAATTTTTCTAACATTTTTCTCTCGGTTTCACCTTTTAACCCATCAATCTTCATGCCTTTGCATCTAACTGTTAAATATAGTGTTTTCTCTGTAGTTCCTTGAATATCTTCTGAACCCTCTTCAAACCTTTGAATGGAGATCTTACGATCTAAGCCACTGGAAATAATTCTCGTCTCGTCCAAAAACACTAATGAGGAAACAATTCCATTGTGGATATGGCTATTAAGTATTGGTTCATATTGGAATTCTTCATCTGAAATGTCAATTCTCCATATCTGTACATCTCCGTTCCTTTGGCCGCAGGCAACAAGGTATTTCTCGTCTTTGTTAAGGCAAAAGGTACATAAACTTGTTAATTCACGAACTTCTAAAGTAACTGTTTCTCTGTAATTTCTTTTGCAGATTAGCTTTATACTATTAATTGTAGCTATAACGAAGGCTTGTTGATCGAGAACTTCACAGGCAATCAAATCCTTGATTTCTTTTGAGCATAAAATTTCGTGTCGGGTATCTACACAAAATGCTTTTCTTACCTGCTGTTCATCTTCAGATACGAGAACGAGTCCATCTTTCTTCGCAACTATATGCCTGTATTCAGGCTTAATTTTAAAACAAGCTTCCTGTTTAAGTTCATCTGTATCAGAATAATCGTAAAGAATGACTTCTTCATTCATCAGAAAACATAAATCGGAACCGCTATAGCTGAATAGTTGACGTATAGAACCTTTTTTATATTTTCCGAGGTTTCTATATTCTAGCTTAAATTTTTGATCTATTTTCCATTCTCGAATGATGTTATCTTCGTAGGCTGCAATAATTTTACTCCCAGAAGGATGTAAAGCAATTGATAAAGCTTTACTAGTTTCTTCGATTCTAACCCCAGTTAAATCGCATTGTCTGAAGTCAGCCATTTCAAAATTAACATTGTCTAAACAAGAATTACACAAATTAGTTGAAAAGAAGTTTTTACCAGAAAGGTCCGCTCCCGATAAATTAGCACCTTCAAGGTTAAGATATGACCAATCTTCTCCTGGTAATTCTCCTTTTAACCGATATAGCAGCGTAGCAACATTTCCTACAAAGACTTTTTCTCTCATTTTGCTTCTGTTCTCTAAGATTATCTGAGATAATTTATCTTCATATGTTTTTGAATCTTCTTTCATCATCTCCGAAGCAAAATAGAGAATTTCAGGATTTAACAGTAATTTCCCAAGAAGTTCTCTCGCTTTTCCGACATCATCTGTTAGAGTGCTACAAATCCCCCTAGCCACGAAATATTCTCTCATTGAACGGTGGCAAAAATCAACAGGCCACTTAATGTTATCTTTCTCAGTCATCACTTTAGTCAAAAGAGAACGGATTCCCACTCTTGCAGTTGCATCTTCGATATCTGCTTTTTCTTGTTCAATATTTTCACATAACGCATCACCAGAGTCGCTAATCTGCCACAAACGCTTTGCTAAATCTTTTTCTTTTTGACCTGAAAACTCCTCTGCAAGACAAATAAATTCTTGATTAGACATTTGAAGCTTTATGGCTATAGTCTCCAATATCCTGATTAAATTTGAGCAAATTTCTTCCGGAAGGATTTCCATTTTATCGTCATCGAGTAATTCCATTTTTCGGCGAAGACTTTTCTTGATGTAAGTCTTGTACAATATTATTTCGTTCAGGCTATTTTCTGGTAGCTCTCTTAGCGTCTGTCTGATCATCTGTAAAAACAGTGGTTTTGATGCCAAACCTATTGGATCGTGCATTTTTTCTATATTTTTTAATTAATATGGTTTTTAAAAATACAAAATTAATCTTTTATAAATATTTTTTAGCAAACTAATAAAAATCTTTTTGGCACATCAATTGAATTAGTAAAACTTAATATTGATAATTAATTAATTTTTTACTTTTTAAAATCAAATATTTTCTTTTTAAGTTTAAGTAATTTTTTTATAGAGGAATACAAATGAGCAGTAGTATAAAGACTTTTCAGCAAATTATTTCAAAATATTTTTCTATGACTTCAGATAATCTATTCAAAATTGTCTGCAAAAAGCATTGCACAATATTAGCCACCACTATCCTAATATTTTCAGTTTCTGCTTGTAGTAATATGCAAAGTCCGGGAGGTAGTCGATATAATACCAAGAAATATAATAAATCTAATATTTCAAAAATTGAAAGTGTAAAAAAGGAAAATAAATCTAATAAGATTAAAAAGAATAATGAAATTGCTAATTCATCAGAAAATAAATCATCTGTAAGCGAAATTGAAAATTTTATTAATAAAATTGAAACTAGTAAAAATACTACAAATGAACCTAAAGTAAAGGAAATTAAAGCTGGGAAATCAAATACAAATGAAAATGCATACAATGAAAGAAATAGTGCTAAAGAAACTGTTGAAGGTCGATTACCTACAATTCGCGAACAAATGCAAAATTTAGCAAATGACCAAGAATCTATTAAAAATGATGTAAGAACATTGCAAGATGATATTAATGAAATAAAAAACTCACTCTATCAAATTAAAAATGCAATTGCTCTTAATAATTCTGACCCAAATCAATATGCAGATAAAGGCGACGGAATAAAAGAAAAAAATATTACAACTAAAAAAATAGATAATTCTTTCTCTGCCAATGACAGTGAATTTGAATCAAATTTGGGAAATTCTAATTCGAAAGATGATGATGAAGATTATGTAATTGAATCAGACGAAAAAGTGGCTAAAAAGAATATTCAGGAAGAAAAAAAACAAACTATAACTTCAAAGAACATACCAAATAGTAAAAAGAAAATTACTCCAAAGAAAGTTGCAAAAAATTCAATTTATTCTAATCCACCAGCTACTACTCAAAACAATTTCAAGGCAACAAATCAAGTGCAAGCACCAATTGCAGACACGAAATCATTTTCAGGCAAATCAGAAAGTTCTGTAGATAATGCACTAAATTCTTTTAAAAGAAAAGATTATCAAACTACAATCAATGAATTGAATAAAGTGATGTCTTCGCAAACCGATGCACAAACTTCTGCAATATGTAACTATTGGATAGGTGAATCATATTTTAGAATGGGTAATTATTCAAATGCAGTTAAGTTCTTTGAAAATACTCTATCTACTGCAGTAAACACAAAAAAAGAAGAAGCTAAAATTATGATCGCCGAATGTCAGCTTAGCTTGGGGAAATCTAAAGATGCTAAAAGCACTTTCCAACAATTTGTAAATGCCTATCCTAAAAGTCGTTATTTACCAAGAGCAAAAAAGTTATTACAGCAGTTATAGTTGTTTTATTAGTAATAAATTAAGAATTTTAAAAGCATTCATTTTTTAATTATTTCTTCGAAAAATGTTTGCTTTTTTGTTTTATATTAACAATTTTAAAAATATAATCGCTCTTTAAAAGTCTAAAACTACTCGAAAATAAAAACAAATAACAAAGATATTGATTTGAAAAATAGATTAAAAGTACTATATATAGGCGATGTAATTGGTCCATCAGGATTAGAAATTTTATCTTCAGAATTACCAAAATTAAAAGAACAATACAAAGTTGATTTTACAATTGTAAATGGCGAAAATTCAGCAAATGGTAGAGGAATTACTGACCAAGAAGCAAAAATCATTTATAATGCCGGAGCGAATGTAATTACTACAGGCAACCATGTATGGGATAATTGGAAAGGAAAACCATTACTATCAAGCGATCCCAACATCATTAGACCTCTAAATTATCCTCATGGAAATGTCGGAAAAGGTTTCCTATTTTATGAAATAGAAGACATTAACATTGCTGTACTGCAATTGCAAGGTAGGACTTTTATGCAAATGATTGATTGTCCATTTAAAGCTGCAGAATTTGCTTTAAAGCATTTTAATGGAAAGACTAATATTATTATTGTTGATTTTCATGCAGATGCTACTGCTGAAAAGCTCGCAATGGCTTGGTTCTTAGATGGTAAGGTTAGTGCATTGATTGGTACTCATACGCATATTCCAACTGCTGATGCTACTATAATGCCCGAGGGTATGGCATATATAACCGATGTTGGAATGACAGGACCTTATGACTCTGTAGTTGGCTTGCGAAAAGATGTAGCTCTAAAAAGATTTATGCTTCAGACTCCGCATAAATATGAAAGTGCAGAGAACGATAATAAATTATGCGCAGTATTTATAGAAATTGATGCTATGACAGGGCAAGCACTAAAAATCGAACAAATTATTACACCAAAATTCGATACTGAAGTAGGAATTGGTTAAATTAGAATCATTAAAGTTAATTATATTTGCTCTTACTGTAAGGATTATTAACGGTAAAAAAGATTTATTCTTATAATATTCAGAATTTTACTAAAAATTTTAATCATAATGATTTATATTTCTTAAAGTAATTATTTTTATATATTATTCATCATACTTAATGCTTAAATTGGTCTTCATCAATTAATTACTAGTATTTCTGCAAATAATCATTAATCACGTTTTTATAATTTACTTTTCGTATCTTTCTCTCCAGATAGAAATTAATTTTTCCTTAATTTGCTTTTCTCTTCCCAATTCAGCTGGTTGATAATAAACTTTTTCTTCAAAATTGTCAGGGAAATAATTATCTTTTACAAAATGCTGATTAAAATCATGTGGATATTTATAATTTTTCCCATAACCCTCCTTTTTCATATAAGAAGTCGGTGCATTGCGTAGATGAAGTGGGACAGTCATATCAGCACCTTTTTCAATATCACTCTTTGCTTCTAAGATCGCTAAATATGATGCGTTTGACTTTGGAGCTGTAGCTAAATAAGTAACACCTTGAGCTAAATTAAGAGATGCTTCCGGTAGTCCAATTATTTCAACTGCTTTAAAGATATTCACAGCGACTACAATTGCAAGTGGATCAGCATTTCCAATATCTTCGCTAGCGAAAATTACCATTCGGCGAGCTATAAATTTAGGATCTTCCCCGGCATCAAGCATTTTGGCTAACCACAAAATTGCTGCGTCGGGATCACTCCCTCGCAATGATTTAATAAAAGCTGAAATAGTATCATAGTGCGATTCACCTTTTTTATCATACTTTGCGGTACGCTGCTGAATCGCATTTTCTACCATATCGTCAGTAATTGTGAGTTCGAGCAAATGTAATTCTGAATTATCTTCAATTGTATCTTCAATTTTATCAAAATCTAATGATTGATTTTGCCCTATGAATAAATTCGCAACCACATCAATTGCATTTAAAACCGACCGTGCATCCCCACCAGAAAGATGAAATAAATACTCCCTAACTTCATTACTGATATTAATTTTAATTTTCGATAACAATATATCATTTTTAAGTACATTATTAATCAATTCATTTATATCATCAAAATTTAATTCATTTAACTTATAAATTTGGCAACGTGATAATAAAGCCGCATTCACTTCAAAAGATGGATTTTCAGTGGTAGCCCCGATTAATGTAATTATCCCCCTTTCGACAGCGTGGAGCAAAGCATCTTGCTGATTTTTATTAAATCTATGGATTTCATCAATAAATAATAGTGTTTTTTCTCCTGAAAGTCTTTTATGCTCTGCTTGAGCTAAAATTTGTCTAACTTCTTTCACTCCACTTTCCACAGCTGATAAACGATGAAAATCATATTCACCAATCTCTGCAATTATTTGTGCTAAAGTAGTTTTGCCCACTCCGGGAGGTCCCCATAAAATCATTGAAGGGAATTTCTTTTGCTGGAAAAACATTCTAAGTGGTTTTTTCTCGCCTAACAAATGTTTTTGTCCAACGACTTCATCAATATTTCTAGGTCTAGCTCTAGCAGCAAGAGGTACATTATATTTATTTTCAAATAATGAATCCATAGTTTTCTAAGAATTTTAAATTTTGATAAATATCTTTATATAAATCATCATAACATTTAATAAACGAACAATTTTTACAAGAATTTTATTTTTGATAAAAATATACTTTTCAATAAATTTCTGATAAAGGAAAGCAAAAATCTTGTTATTTTTGTTATCTCTATAATTTAATTTATAATGAAAATTAAAATGAATAATAAAATTAAAATTGCACCTTCGCTTTTGTCTGCAAATTTTGCTAATTTAGAAAATGATATCCGCCAATGCGAATTAGGAAATTGTGATATTTTACATCTTGACATTATGGATGGGCATTTTGTACCAAATATCACATTTGGTACCCCTGTTGTTAAATCTATTCGCAAAATCACCAAATTACCCTTTGATTGCCATTTAATGATTTCTAATCCAGATTGTTTTATTGAAGATTTTGCTAATGCTGGAGCTGATATGATTTCCATCCATGTAGAAAATCAAATCCACACTCATAGAGTAATTTCTCAGATTAAAAATTGTGGCAAAAAAGCTGGAATTGTGCTTAATCCTGCCACACCAATTAATTATGCTTATGAAGTATTAGAATTTGTAGATTTTATATTGCTTATGTCAGTGAATCCGGGTTTCGGTGGGCAAGAATTAATTACATCAATATTTCGTAGATGCGAATCAATTGCTAATTTTATTGAAAATCATAATTTAAGAAATATCGAAATTGAAATCGATGGTGGAGTAAAATTCGATAATGCAAAATCATTAATTGATGCTGGTGCTAATATTTTAGTCTGTGGAAGCGGAATTTTCTCAGGAAATATAGCAGAAAACATTAATACTTTAAGAAATAGTGCTGAGGAAACAATAAAAGGATAGAAAAATGCCAATGGAAAAAAATATTAAAAGTTTAATGATTATTATATGTATGATTTTTATCTATGGATGTAATGAAAATAATCCAAATTCAACTGATGTAGATAATAAATCTAAACTATTATTTTCTGGTGATTTCGAAACTGGAGACCTATCTCAATGGTTCAATAATCAATCTTGTCCAGATGCAATTACTATTGTAACTAATCCTGTTCACTCTGGGAAATATGCAGCAAAATTCACTGTATCCGACGACGATACGAAATCCAATTGTCCCAAAAGCCCTACAGATGATCCAAGAGCTCAGCTATTAGCATATAAATTTTCAGAGGGTGATGAATTTTATTTTTCAATGTCGACATATTTTCCATCAGATTTCCCATTTATATCTGAATGGTTTGGTATAGCGCAAATTTATGGACCACCTTATGGTGGAACTCCTACTATTGGAATTGGAATCAATGGAGACAAATTGCAATACCATGTCCATTATGATAATAAGCATTTTACATTGTGGAAAAGTCATCCAATCGCAAAAGGTAAATCTTGGGAAACTATAATTTTGCACATTAAACTCTCAACGGACAGAAATGTCGGATTTGTAGAATTATGGCATAATGGGAATAAACAAAAATTAGACGGTAAAGATAAATATTTTTACCCCACTTTAGTAGAAAATTTAAATTGGACTAGTAAAAATGGAGAAAATTATTTATATGCTCAACATTATCGTTCACGCAATGCTAAACTTGGCAAAATAACAATCTTTCACGATGATTTTCTCATAGGGAAAACATTACAAGATGTTATGCAATAATATATTTTAATAAAAAAGCAACTTATTTTTTTAATATAAAAATATTTGTTAATTTGCATACTGTAATTTAAACACTATAAAATAGTTTTTATAAATAAATTTTAATAAAATTAATTGGAGTAAATAATGGCAGTTCAAGGTTTCAATCCATTTGAAATGGCACAACAACAATTTGATGCAAATGCTGATAAGTTAAACTTAGACCAAGCTACTCGCGACTTATTAAGAAATCCAGATCGCGAATTTTCATTTAATATCCCTGTAAAAATGGATGATGGTACTTATAGAGTTTTCCGTGGATTCCGTTGCCAGCACAATGATGCTCGCGGACCTTATAAAGGTGGTATTCGTTTCCATCCTAATGAAACAATGGATACAGTACGCGCTCTTTCTATGTGGATGACTTGGAAAACAGCTGTAGTTGACATTCCATTAGGTGGTGGTAAAGGTGGAGTAATTTGCGACCCTCGCGAATTATCAGACAGAGAACAAGAACAAATTTGCCGTGGATGGGTACGTAAAATTTATAAATATTTAGGTCCTACTATCGATATCCCAGCTCCTGATGTAATGACTAATGGTCAGCACATGATTTGGATGCTCGACGAATATGAAAAATTATCAGGCGCTCAATATCCTGGTTTCATTACTGGAAAACCTCTAGGTTCTGGCGGTTCTTTAGGTAGAACAGAAGCTACTGGTTATGGAGTAATTTATTGCTTACGCGAAGCATTAAAAGAAAAAGGTATGGATGTAAAGAAAACTACAGTTGCTGTACAAGGTTTTGGTAACGTTGCTCAATATGCTGTAGATCAATTAAATAAACTTGGCGCTACAGTAGTTTGTGTATCTTGCTGGGATAACACAGATAAGAAATCATATACTTTCAAAAAAACTGCTGGTTGCCAATTTGCTGAATTAAAAGCAATGGTTGATAAATTCGGTTCAATTGACAAAGACAAAGCTAAAGCAGCTGGTTATGAAATTTTACCAGGCGATGATTGGATATCACAAGACGTTGATGTATTAATCCCTGCAGCTTTAGAAAATCAAGTAAATAAAGATACAGCTCCAAAAATTCACAATAATGTAAAAATATTATGCGAAGCTGCAAATGGTCCTACTACTCCAGAAGCTGATGCAATCATTAAAGAAAAGAATATTTTCTTAATTCCTGACTTTTTAGCTAATGCTGGCGGTGTAACTTGCTCATATTTCGAACAAGTACAATGCAATATGAACTACTTCTGGCCAAAAGATGAAGTTCTTGAAAAATTAGATCAAAAAATGACTTCTGCTTATCACGCAGTATCTGCAATGGCTCAAGAAAAGAAAGTTTATATGCGCGATGCAGCATATTTAATTTCTATTCAAAGAGTTGCAACTGCTTGCAAAATGAGAGGTTGGATATAAAAATTTATATTTCTTTAATATAAAAGAAATACATTTTTTATTACATCAAAAATATAATAACCGTTTGATTTTCTTCAAACGGTTATTTTTTTCAACTACAATAATTTACTTAAAATCACGAATTATTGAACTTTTTTTACTAATTTGCGTTCTTATATCTAGAAAACAATAAAAAATATATTTATAAATTTAAATACAAAAGGATAATTAATGAAATTCTCAAAAATAATCAAAGTATTATTAGTTATGGCATTTGTACCTACAATTGCTTTTAGTAAAGATGATTTCAAAAATCAATGGGACTCTATTGCATATTCTGTTGGTACTAATTGGGGTGCAATGATTAAAAATGATTCATTGCTTTTTAATATCGATGCTCTCACTTTAGGCATTAAAGATGCAATGAGCGGTAAAACTTTAAAATTAACTCAAGAGCAAATTGCTGCTAACTTCCAGTCACTACAAAAAATAATTAACGAAAGACAACAAAGAATCCAAGGCGAAATGGCAAAGAAATCAAAAGAAGAAGGATCTAAATTTTTAGCTGAAAATGCAAAAAAATCTAATATTAAAAAGACTGCTTCTGGCTTGCAATATGAAGTACTCCAAAAAGGAAAATCAGGCGGAAAAACCCCTAAAGAAACAAGTAGAGTGAAGGTACATTATTTAGGTACATTATTAAATGGTACTAAGTTCGATAGCTCTTATGATAGAAATCAACCAACTGAATTTGAATTAAACAGAGTTATTAAAGGCTGGACTGAAGGCTTGCAATTAATGAGCGAAGGCGCAAAATATAAATTTTTCATTCCAAGCGAATTAGCTTATGGTGTAAATGGAATGGGACAAGCAATTGGACCTAATCAAACTTTGATTTTTGAAGTAGAATTACTTGAAGTTTTAAGCGATCCTAAATAGTTAAATTTCAGGATAAAAGTATATACAAAAAAGGAATGTTTTTTAATTAACATTCCTTTTTTTTATTATGTTAATTGATGCTTGAACAGTCTATAAATAAACGCATTTAAAAGTTTGGCAAACATATTGCATATTTCCTCATGTTAAATATAATTTTTTTCAAAATATTTTTCTTTCTGAGGAAAAAAAATGACTAAAGAACAATCAATTCCTGCCGATAATTTAATTACTGAAAGTAATTCTTTAATTGAGTATGTAAATACATTTACAAATGAATTGCCAAAGTGCGATATATCTTGCTTATCTCAAAGACTTAAAATAAGTGTGAATTATATGTCTGAGAACCTTAAAAACAGCTTTAATAGCACTTCTAAAATGGATAAAATAAGATCTCGCATTAAATTATCAATTGCAATAAAAGAATGTATTGACACGTTAGATTTAATGACGAATTTGAAATATAATAAAATTGACGAACTTGCAATTCAAGTGAATAATTTTAACCAAATGCTAATTAATAGCCACCAGTTAGAAGATGTAAATTAAAATTGCAATTGTTCCAATTGAATTAGACGTTAAAAAGTTTTATAAATGAATAATAAAATAATTAATTAAAAAGTAATATAAAAATGGCTAGTTTTTCAGCATTAGAAACCGCTAAAAGAGGTTTATTAGCACAAAAATTTGGGTTTGAAGTTACTAATAATAACATACAAAACGTAAACACTCCCGGATATTCACGCAGAACCGCTGTGATTAGCGAATCATCTCCGATGATAAAAACTAAAGGTGGATTCATTGGTACTGGTTCATTGGCTAGTTCTTTACGCACTTTTAGAGAAGAAATTTTCGATAGAGATGTCAGAAAATCAGTAGCTCGCGAAGCAAGCTATAATGCAGAAAAATCAATTTACGAAAGAATAGAAGGTATTCTAGCTGAACCATCTGAGAATGGTATTAATGAATCTGTAAATAAATTATTTGCAGCCTTTGAGAAAGCATCTTTAAATCCTCAAGATGTAAATTTACGTGAAAATATTATTCAAACAGCAAGCACTTTTGTTGATTCAATTCATAATACAGCTGGAATGTTTTTCGAAGCAAGAAAAGATTTATATAAAGACATAAATGGAAATATTGATCAAGCCAATCAATTAATTGAGCAAATCAGTGTTCTAAATAAAAAAATTGGATATACAAAAGCTGAAGCAAGTGTAGAAGCTCAATCTTTTGTAGATGAAAGAGCTATGGCAATTCAAGAACTTGCTAAATTAACCGGAGCCCATGCTACTCAAGATGACAGAGGCCAAATGAATGTTTTTATCGATGGTATTAATGTAATTACAGGAGCAGATTATTCAAAATTGCAACTTCAAGAAAATGTGAATGCTACAACTGGTGAAACTACATTAATTCTAAATACTATCGGTCCAAAAGGAAATATTAATGGTACAGCTAACCCAATTAGCGGAAGTTTATATTCACAGATGAAAGCATATAATGTTACTTTTGACCCTAATGATTCTTCTGGAGAGTATTCAGTTTTTTCTAAAATCAATGAATTTGTAGATACCTTAGCTACTAAATTCAATGACCTCACTGTCACAGGATATGGTTTAAATGATACTGGTAATACACCTCCAGCCAGAAACTTCTTCTTGCCAGATACTGCTACAAATTCAGTAACTGCATTAAATATACAAATTAACCCAGATATTAAAAATGACTCTGCAAATTTACCTCTTGCAGATGTCGCTTTAGAACCAGGGAACAACAATATTGCTCGTCAAATTGCTAGATTAGCTAATGATTCAAACTTTTTAAATGGACAAAGTCCTACTGGAGCATATTCTTCTATTTTAGGAAAAATAGGTATGATGTCTTCTGAATCTATTAACGGTAGTAAAACAATGCAACTAGTTGTCCAACAAATGGAAAGTCAAAGAGAATCTTTGATTGGAGTAAATTTAGACGAAGAAGCTGTAAGCCTAATTAAATTTCAAAGAGCTTTTGAAGCTTCAAGCAAAGTGGTTAACACTACAAATGAAATACTTCGAACCATTATAAATTTAGTTTGATAAATTATTTAAAATATAAATTATGAGAATCACAACAAATAGCTTTACAAAACCATTTTTAAATAACTTGAATAATTTGCAAGAAAGCAAATTTAAAAATGAAATTCGCATTGACTCTGGGAAAAAGAACCTTAGTCTTAGCGATTCTCCAGTAGATGTTGTAAAATCTAAAGAAATTTCTGAAAAAATCGATAGAAATCTTAGTTATATTAATAACATTCAAGAATCTTATTCTGAAATGCAAATAACTAATGATTATATAGAATCTATCTCCGAGAAAATGTCAGAAATGCGTAATTTAGCTATTGAATCTGCTTCTCCTGCCAATAATAGCAATATACCTACTTTATCGCAAATTGTAAAATCTAAACTTGAAGATATAATTAAAGATTCTAACGCTGAACATAATGGAAAATATATTTTTTCTGGTACAAAGACTACAGCGAACTCATTAACTGAGCCTGATGGCACTACTCATTCAGTACCTTTTGAATTAGTGCAAGATACTCCAACTACCGATAATCCATCCGGTTTAGTTGTTAGATTCTATGGAAATATGAAAGATCGCGAATTTAACCGTGATTCTTATAACACCGAAAAAGTAAACACCACTGCCGATACTTTATTTAAAACTGATGGAGTAGAAGCATTGAATGAATTAGTTAAGCTATATAATGTAATGGCATTTAATGAAGATGGTACTCCTCGCACAGAATTAAATAATTATACTAAAGCTGATACTGACAAATTAAATGATATACAGCAAAATATAGCAAATAATAACGAAAATATTCTTAGAGCAAACTCAATAAATGGCTCTAAAACTAATAGAATCCTTGCAGTAAATGACCAAATGACTGAAGAGAATTTAAGATTAAAAAGTATGCTATCAATTGTCAATGACACAGATTATGCAAAAACAATGATGGATTTAATGAAAGATAAAAATGCAATAGATTATTCTCTGCAAGCTGGGGCAAAAATGCAAACTACTAGCCTTTTTAATTTTATTAGCTAATTTTTTATATATTTTGTGCTTATTCTATTGATAATTTATAATTCTCTACTTAATTTATAAATATCACCAGCTCCCATTGTGATGATTATGTCACCAGGAGTCATTATTTGTTTTAATTCTGCAAAAATATTATTCTTATCTTCAATATAGATCACATTTTTATGTCCATATTGAATTGCTGCATCTGCAATTAATCTACCAGTTACTCCCTCAATAGGCTCCTCCCTAGCTGGATAAATATCTGTTAAGATCAAAATATCAGCTTCATCGAAAGACTTACCGAATTCTTTATATAAATCTTTAGTACGAGTATAAGTATGAGGTTGAAAAACACAAATAATTCTTCTATCCCATCCATCTCTGGCTGCTTGCAATGTAGCTGAAATTTCAGTCGGATGGTGAGCATAATCATCAATAACAATTAAATTATCAGATTCTTTAATAATTTCAAATCGTCTGTAAACCCCATTAAACTTAGAAATTCCATCTTTAATTTTTTGATAATCTGCACCAAGTTCCTTTGCCACAACAATTGCACCTAAAGCATTTCTCACATTATGTACACCCGGAGCATTAATTGACATTCGCCCCAATAATTCTCCAGAATATATTACATCAAATTCTGTTTTCCTCTCAGTATGAGTGATATTAGAAGCACGCACATCAGCATTTCTTGATAAACCAAAAGTAATTACCTTCTTTTTAATGTCAGAAAGAATTTCTTTTACTCCATTATCATCAATACATGCAGCAACAAAACCATAAAAAGGTACTTTGTTAGCAAATTCAGTAAAAGTTTGCTTTATGTCTTCAATATCTTTATAAATATCTAAATGATCAGCCTCTATATTATTAATAATAGCAATTGCTGGAGAGAGCTGTAAGAATGAGCGATCATATTCATCAGCTTCTACTACTATCCAATCTCCATTACCTAACCTAGCATTAGTACCACCTAATTCTTTTAATTTCCCTCCCACAATCACAGTTGGGTCAATTCCTGCATTCATTAATGTAAGACCAACCATTGAGGTAGTCGTTGTCTTGCCATGAGTGCCAGCTATAGCTAAAGTATATTTTAACCTTGATACTTCAGAAAGCATTTCCGCTCTTCGTAAAGTCGGGATGCCAAGTCTAATTGCCTCTGCTGTTTCTGGATTATTTTCTGGCTTTACAGCACTTGAATATACAACTACTTGTGCATCTTTAATGTTTTCGGCTCGGTGTCCTATCATTATTTTTGCACCTTTAGTCTCTAAGTAATCTGTATTTTCAGATTGAGCAATATCAGAACCACTCACATTAAACCCTTGATTTAAGAGAATTTCTGCGATAGCACTCATTCCTATGCCACCGATACCTACGAAATGAATATTCTTTATTGATGTAAACATTTTCTTTATTTTAAATTTATAATCTGCAAAATTAAAAAATTTTTACCTTATTTGCTTTATATTTTATATTTACGTTTAATAATTAAAGATCAAAATAAAAAAACATCTGATAAGAAATTCGGATGTTTTTTTAATACTATTATAATACAATTAAATCTAATTAACCTGATTTAAAGTAAAATATATTTATTTCTTCATCATTTTTGCCCAAGAATCTCTCAAACCTACTGTACGATTAAACACTGGTTTACCATCAATAGAATCCTTAGCATCAGCGCAGAAATAACCAACTCTTTCAAATTGGAATTTATCATTCGGTTTTGCTTGTAATAACATAGGTTCTACCCAAGCATTGATTGTAGTAAGAGAATTTGGATTTAAGTTATCTAAAAATGTCTTGCCTTCTTCTACATTGTCAGGATCTTCAGCAAGGAATAAATTATCATATAAACGCACTTCTGCTTGTTTACCATATTCAGCAGATACCCAATGAATAGTACCTTGCACTTTTCTTCCATCAGGTGAATTTCCTCCGCGTGAAGCCGGGTCATAAGTACATATTAACTCAACTACCTCGCCATTTTCATCTTTAATTACTTCTTTGCATGTAATAAAATAGGCATAACGTAAGCGAACTTCCTTGCCGGGAGCAAGTCTAAAATATTTTTTAGGTGGCTCTTCCATAAAATCATCTTTCTCAATAAAAATTGTTTTTGAAAATCTTATTTTACGAGTGCCGGAATTTGAATCTTCAGGATTATTTATTGCTTCTAAATAATCTTCATTATCTTCAGGATAATTCTCTATTGTTACTTTTAGAGGATTAACTACTGCCATTGCCCTTTGTGCTATTTTATTTAAATCTTCACGAATGCAAAACTCAAGTACACTATAATCAACTGTACTTTCTGCTTTAGTTACACCGATTCTCTCTGCAAAATCTCTAATAGATTGTGGTGTATAACCTCTTCTACGGAAACCACTAATTGTAGGCATACGTGGATCGTCCCAGCCATTTACATATCCTTCTTTAACTAATTGTAATAATTTTCTCTTACTTAGAACTGTATAATTGATATTCAATCTTGCAAATTCAATTTGTTGTGGATGACATGGCGTCTTTAATACATCTAAATACCAATCATATAGAGGTCTATGATCTTCAAATTCTAAAGTACAAATCGAATGTGTAATTCCTTCGAGCATATCTGATTGACCATGAGTAAAATCATACATTGGATAAATGCACCACTTATCGCCTGTACGATGATGTGTCGCTTTTTTAATTCTATAAATTACGGGGTCACGCATATTCAAATTTGGCGAAGACATATCAATTTTAGCTCGCAAAGTACGGCTACCATCTGGAAATTCACCATTTGTCATTTTTTTAAATAGTTCTAAGTTTTCTTCTATTGATCTATCTCTAAATGGGCTTGGTCTCCCGGGTTCAGTAAGTGTGCCACGATACAGCTTTACTTCTTCAGGAGTCTGCTCGCACACGTATGCTAATCCATCATTTATTAATTGTAATGCGAATTCATATAATTTATCAAAATAATCTGAAGCATAATAAAGTCTGTCTCCCCAATCGAAGCCTAACCATTTCACATCTTCTATTATAGAATCTACATACTCCACATCTTCTTTTACGGGGTTAGTATCGTCAAAACGAAGATTAGTAAGACCACCAAATTCCTTAGCTAACCCAAAATTTAAGCAAATTGATTTAGCGTGTCCTAAATGTAAATATCCATTAGGTTCAGGAGGGAATCGAGTATGTACCTTTCCATTATTTTTATTATTTTTTAAATCTTCTATTATAATACTTTTTATAAAGTTATTACTTGCGGGTTGAGTATCTTTATTTTCCATAAATTAATCCGATTAATTTTATTCAATATATTTTAGAATACAAAAATAAATAAAAACATAGTTATTTTTGATATAATATTGATTTGTAGTATAGAATTATTGTTTTATACTTAAGAAATTAATATAATATTTGAAGAGTATTATTTTTATAATCTATGATCATAAATTCTATACTATAGAACTACAAAATAATTCACTAATTTAAAGTCTGTTTCAGGAATTTTTATTCTGTTATATCAAATTTTTCTACCATTAAAGATTCCGAATTAATTAATATATCGCTCTATCCAATTAATTCTATATTTATATTTTACAGACCCCCTCTTGCTAATTATTATAGTACACTTATCTTCCTAGAGTACTGCTTTACTCGGCTCTTTCTTTTTTATGATAAAATAATTTTAGCTGCAGTAGCCGAGGCACTTGTTATACCTAAAATATCTCTAATCTTTTTAAATTCACTTTGCATATTATTATATTTATCATTTGAATTTAATAATTCTGCAGTATTGTTAGCAAGATTTTCTGGAGTTGCATCATTTTGAATAAATTCATTTACTACTCTTTTATTTGCTAAGATATTTACAATCGATAAATAAGGCATATTAATTTTTCTTTTTCCAATGAAATAAGTCATTGGAGATGTTTTATAAATCAATGAAAATGGTAATCCTGCAAGGCATGCTTCTAGGTTTGAAGTACCTGATTTAATTATCCCAACTTTAGAATATTTCATTATTTCGCGAGTATTCTCCGATAAATATATATATTTATATTTGCTTAAGATATTATTATATTTGTTTTCACTAATATTATTACTTTTCCCTATTATGAAATTATAGTTTGGATAAATATTATGCAAAATTTCCGCAGTATCTACTAGAAAATTAAGATGTTTATTAATTTCTTGTTCTCTACTACCTGGAAATATTGCGATTGTATTTTTTCTATCATTACGAGCAAGAAAATCATCTTTAAATTCATCAATATCGAGTAATGGGTTGCCAACATAAATAGCGTTTATTCCATCTTTTTGGAAAAACTCCTCTTCAAAAGGAAATACAACTAATAATTTATCAACATTTTGAGCTATTTTCTTTGTACGATTTTTCCCCCATGCCCATAATTGAGGTGCGATATAATAAACAACAGGAATGCTAATACTTTTAGCATATTCTGCAATTTTTAAATTCAATCCGGGATAGTCTATTGGAAGGAACAAATCTATTTTATCATTTTTTAAAATTTCTTTACATTTATTTAGTAAATCAATGAAAGTAAAATACTTTTTAGCTACTTCCCAGAACCCAAGTACAGAAATTTCGCTAATCGGAATTAGGGATTTCAACCCAGCTTCTGTCATATTTTTCCCACCAATACCTACAAATTCAACTTCTGGAGCTAATTTTATAATTTGTTTCATTAGATTTGCTGCGTGAATATCTCCAGATGGATCGCCTGCTGAAATAAATATTTTTTTCATAAAATCACATTTTAATAAATTTATAATAAAATTTAGAATTTCTATTTTCTATTAAAAGAAAATAAATTCCAGAGGGCAATTTGGAAACATCAATAATATTATTTTGAATTGCAACAAATTTTAATTCAGATTTTCCATTTATCGAAATTATATCAATATTTTCGGCAATAGATTCATCATTTAAAATTATTAAATCATCAGAAATAGTTAAATTTGATTTGTTATATTCCACAGCGTTTTTTAAATATTTATCAATAAATATTTTTTTTGAAGTATAATGACCTAATAAATTATTTGTATCAATCAAAAATGCGTTGAAAATAAATTCTGCTGAATCAAATTTTGGGTGAGGAAGAAAAAAAGAATATTGATCAATGCTATCACTAGTTAAAAGAAAAGTATTAAAACCCTTTAAATCAACAGTTTCATTCTTTGGAAGCACCGAAAGCAAAATAGATTTCGGATTGATATTTCTTTCTTTCTGAAAGTAGTGCATTATATTTGTATGAAATAAAGAAATATATTTATTATAATATGTAAATTTAATATTATTAAATCCTTCAGAAAATTGATTTTTTGGTAAAAGAACTTCTATCCAAGTATTTGATTCTATATTCTCATCTGATAAATAATATTTTTTTACTGAATCCCCTATTTCAATATTCAGACTACTTTTATTTGCATCAATGATATTTTTTTGAATATAAAGATTATAATATGAATTGCTTGACCAATTCCCTGAAATATTTTTTATCCTTACTCCAATTAAATGAAATCCATCTGAAAATTGATTTTTATTTATATTAAAATTTAAATTATTTAAATCAACTAAGCCTATTTTAGTAGCTTTTCCTATTCCAGGGTCTGCATCAATAAAATATTCAGCATTAACAATTTGCGAAAATAATGATATATTACTCACTGCATAAAAAATTGAGATAAGAATTATTAGATGCTTCACAATATTACTTCACTCTGATTTTAACTTTAATATAATCTTTATTTTCATTGCTATTGTCAATAATTATATCTTTAATTATGGGAATAGGTGGTATACCAGAAATTCTATATGGTGTGCTACCACCGAATATTCCACAATCAGTTCCATCTATACCATATTTTATTGCCGGTGAGTTAGCTTTAAGTACCCAAATAGTATCCTTAATTTCTGAAAAATCATTGTCATAATATTCAAAAATATCAGTCATTTTTATTCCAAGCAAATTACCCTCAGCAGTCGGTATATATTTCTCTAAGTTATTTGTAATATTGCTTTTATATATATTACCTGAACCACTAAATCCAGCTGTAAAAGTTTTAGTATAATTGGAATCAAGTTGTATATTATTTGTTATTTGTGAATTATTTGCAGATATTACTTTCCGAACGATATTATTTGTGATTTTTACATTAGATTTTGTTGAGAATTTAATGCTTTGTAAAACTATATTATTTGCAATATAAATATTATCTAATATTGCGGTAGAAATAGCTTTTATTGATTCAGTAGTATAATTTTGCAAAAAGGCTAAATTTGAAATATTAGAATCTAGTTCAATATCTAAATTTCGTTTAAATAGGCAGTTTCTAATAGTAATATTATTACTTCTTATTCTTACATCTTGATTAGAAGAGGAGTCTGAGCGAAATACTATGCTTATTATTTTAGCTCCATCTGAGTTAGGATTAATTTGAAGATTACTAAATTCTGAGGACATTGTATTAATGTTTGAAATATTATTTTCAGCCAAACTATAACCAGTACCAATTATAATAACTTGTTTGTCTATAATTAAATTTCCATAATTTTGGTTGCTACCTTCCACATAAAGAGTATCTCCAGACTTTATTTCTTTCATTGCAGAAGTAATATCCTTAAAATCTGATGGTATTGAATTAGAATTATTCAGCCTATAAATCTTAGCATCAGCTAAATTTACAGCAAAGATTATTAGGCTTAAAAGGAAAAATAATTTACTAATTCTATTCATCTAAATCTTCTCCTTTTTGATTTTCAATTATAACTTTATCTCCTAATTTTGTATTTGTATTTTCAACTACTCCGAGAATTTCTCTTGCACGATTAAGAGCAGAATCAATATGAGGATGAATATTTTCAATTCCGAAAACATCTGTAAGCTCAGCTTTTTCTATTGCAATATATGGTTGGGAATGCACTCCGGAGAGAATTAAGGTTGTGCCATGATTTCTATTATCAATACATAATTTTCTTAATAAATTTAATCCGGTGGAATCAATTGCAGGTACATTTCTCATTCGAATTATAAGTATTTTAGGTCTCTTTGCTACTCTATCAATAGCTTCATTGAATTTATCTACAGCTCCAAAGAAAAATGGTCCATTTATCTCAAAAACTTCTACTCCCTTAGGTACTTCTTTCAGCCCAATTGCATCGGGGTCGAAAGTCTCTTCTTCATTAAATTCACGAGTAATTACACCAACATTAGAAACAATTGACATTTGATGCATAAATAAAAATACTGCTAAAATCATCCCAACTTCAATGGCAATAGTTAAGTCAAAAATCACAGTCAAGAAAAATGTGATTAACAGCACAGCGACATCGCTTTTTGGACTCTTTAACAGCCTAACAAATCCCCTCCATTCGCTCATATTATAAGCGACGACTACTAATATTGCAGCTAATACTGAAAGTGGAATTAATGCAGCATATTGCCCTAAGAAAAGCATAATCAAAAGCAAAGTGAATGCATGAATTATTCCTGCTACCGGTGTCTTACCACCGTTTTTAATGTTTGTGGCAGTTCTTGCTATAGCTCCTGTAGCTGGGATTCCTCCAAATAATGCAGAACCTATATTTCCTATCCCTTGAGCAACTAATTCCATATTGGAGCGGTGTTTATCTCCTATCATACCGTCAGCAACTACTGCAGATAACAATGCTTCAATAGCTGCTAAAATTGCAATTGTGATTGCTGGTTGAATTAAGTCCTTTGCTTGAGCAAATGTGAAATTGCTAAAATCAGTAAGCTGGAAGCTAATGCTAATTTGACCGAATTTAGTACCAATTGTTTCTACAGGGAAATTAAGTACTGTGCTAATTATAGTTCCAGCAATTAAAGCTATCAATGAACCTGGAATTTTTTTATTAAATTTCTGCCAAATTACAATTAATAAAACACTCCCTGCGCTTAAACCAAAAGCATACCAATTAAGCGATCCAATATTTTGAGCAAATACAATCCATTTATCAATAAATGCAGAAGGCACATTGGCGATATTTAATCCAAAAAAATCTTTGATTTGAGTAGTAAATATTGTCAAGGCAATTCCACTTGTAAAGCCAACAATCACCGGATGAGGGATAAATTTAATTACTGCTCCGAGCTTAACTAATCCCATAATTATCAGCAATACACCAGCTATTAATGTAGCGAATGTAAGCCCAGCTAAACCATATTGCTGAACAATACCGAATACTATGATTACAAAAGCACCAGTAGGACCACCAATTTGCACTTTACTTCCACCGAAAGCAGAAACGCAAAATCCCGCAATTATAGCAGTAATTATTCCTTTTTCTGGACTTACTCCACTTGCTATTGCAAAAGCTATTGCTAACGGTAGAGCAACAATTCCCACAATAAATCCAGCAGCTAAGTCCTGCAAAAATGTTTCTTTATTATATGTCTGTAATGTGTTATAAAGTTTTGGGATAAGCATAATAAATATTAAATAATTAATATTAAAAATTAATAGAATACAAAAATATTATAATTAGCAAGAAAATAAAAATTTCAATTTTGAAATTAATAAATATTATTATTTTCTTTTTTTAATTGCTTATAAATTGAGTAAATATTATTATTTTTGTAATTTATATTTAAAATAAAGTGTCTTAAATATAATTCTATTAGAAAATAAATTTAATATATTAATAAAAGGTAAAACAAAGCTATGAACAAAATTCAATATGTAATTTTAGCTCTATTATTCGGAGCACTACTCACTCAAGGCTTCCAATGTACTTCGTCAGAAATGACTACTGCCAGAGTAGCTAAAAAGAATAAAGATTTCGAAAAAGCTATCACAAATTACGAAAAAGAATTATCAAAAAATCCAAGCAATGTTGAAGCTATGTATGAATTAGCTGAAATTTATTTTTACGAAGCTCAAAATACACGTTCAATAACTAAACTTCAAGAATATGTAGACTTAGTTATTAAAGCAAAATCTACTCCTGTAGATTCTAAATCAAGAGTAAACTTGAAAAATTACGAGAGTATAATTTATAATGCTTGGCTAATGTCTTATAATAGTGGTGTAGGTATTCTACAAGAAATGGACAAATCAAGTACTAGCAACGAAGAAAAAAAGATCTTAGGTGAGCAAGGAATCACTACTCTAAAAAATGCAATTCAGCTACAACCAGATAATCCAGACAATTATTCAGTAATTGGTTCAATTTATGAATCAATGAATCAAAAGAAAGAAGCTATTAGTAGCTATAATAAATATAATGAATTATTAAGCAAAGAAATTAATTTATTTAAATCAAAAGGATTGACAATTGGAATGACACCAAATGAATTTACAAAAATTCTAGGCAAACCAATCGAAACTTATGATTATAAACAATTACTTCAACCTGGCAAACAAGATACTATCTCTTACTATAAATATAAAATAGATGGTGAACCTCTCTATATATTTACTAAACATAATCCAAATGCTAAAAAAACTGGTATTATGGGTTGGAGATTCACTGAAGATATTACTCCGTATTCTTTTGACATCACTCCTACTTTCGAATTAGCAAATTTAGCTTTCGACGAAAAAGATTATAATACTTCTCTAAAGTATATTAACGAAATTAAACAATTAGACCCGACAAATCAATTTGCAAATAGATTTATGGTGCAAATATTTGATGCTCAAGGTAACCCTGAATTAGCTATGAAATCTATGGAAAAATTTACTTTGGAACAACCAAATAATCCTGATTACAAAGCACAATACGGCGACATTCTTTTAAGAAATAAAAGATATCTAGAAGCAACTGCTCAATATGAAGCAGCTCTAAAAATTAGACCAAATGATAATAACACTAAGAAAGTATTAGGATCTGCTTATAAAAATTATGCGGTTGAACTGCAGAAAGCAGAATTCGACAAATTAGAAAAAGATGCAAAATATGAGATTAATGAATCCACTTATTTACCAATGTTGAATAAATCTAAAGCTGCTTTTGAAGATGTATTAAAAGACCCTGAATTTGCTAATGATTATGCTATTTATTTAGAACTTGCTGATATTTATGCAGCTACTAAAGATGATGCTAAATTTAAACAAACTCTCGATAAATTAATTCAACTAAAAGATGAAATTCCTTTAGATAATAGACAATATTATTTAGGTAGAATGGTATTCTGGTTAGATAAATCGAATAATGCTCAACAGCTAGAAATTTTTACTAAAGAATTAGAAGATTATAAATAATTAAATTTTAATTATAAAAATAAAATATTTTATATAATAATGGCAAATAACAAAGATAATAACGAAGAAAATTCTAAGCAAATTAGCATAGAATTACCAGAAGAAATAGCTAGCGGAATTTATGCTAATTTAGCAATTATAGCTCACTCTCCTGCCGAATTTGTACTTGATTTCACGCGTCTATTACCAGGCATCCCAAAGGGAAAAGTGCAATCAAGAATTATTATGACTCCTCAACATGTGAAATTACTTACTAATGCTTTGCAGGATAATATTAACAAGTACGAAGCAGAATTCGGAGAAATTAAACTAGAGCGCCCTGACGATAATTTTATGTCTTTTTCAAATACAGTAAACTAAGTTAAAATAGTACATAAATTTAAATCTATAAAAGAACCCTTTATTTTTTAATAATTGGTTCTTTTTTTTGCACAAAATAATAAATTTTTAATAAATTGTTAATATTATGTTTTATTTTATTTAAGATTTTATTAAATTGTTGTTCTATAAAATTAACTAATTTTATTATTTTTGAAATAACACAATATCAATATACTCTATAGGAGAATAAATGGACATTTTCCAAAAATGTTATGATTTTACAAAAGCAGATGAAGTGAAAGCTAAAGGCGTATATCCTTACTTTCGTCCGATTGAAGATAATGAAGGTCCAGTTGTAAAGATAGAAGGAAAAGAAGTTATAATGGCTGGTTCTAATAATTATTTAGGACTTACTGCACACCCAAAGGTAAAAGAAGCTGCTAAACGTGCAATCGAACAATACGGAACCGGATGCTCTGGTTCACGCTATTTGACAGGAACTATAGATTTACATAATCAACTAGAAGAAAAATTAGCAAATTTCTTAGGTTACGAAAGTTGCTTATTATTTAGCACAGGTTATCAAACTGCTTTAGGTATTGTTGCTACAATTTGTAATAAAGGCGATTATGTAATTTGTGACAAAGAAGATCACGCTTCAATAATGAACGCCGCACTTACCGCAAAAGGTGCATTCGTAGAATTTGTACGATATAAGCACAATAATATGGAAGATTTGGAGAGAGTATTATCTCAAATCCCAGAAAATGCAGGTAAATTTATCGTAAGCGATGGTGTCTTCTCTGTAAATGGAGAAATTGTAGAACTACCTAAAATGCTTGATTTAGCCGAAAAATATGGCGCTAGAGTATTAATTGATGATGCTCATGCTACAGGAGTAATAGGCAAAGGTGGCAGAGGTACAGCATCACATTTCGACTTAACAAAGAGAACACATCTCACAATGGGGACTTTTTCGAAAACATTTGCCTCGCTAGGAGGATTTGTAGCAGGACCTGAAAGAGTGATTAATTATATTAAGCATCATTCCCCTGCTTTAATTTTCAGCGCAAGCCCTACGCCTGCTTCTGTTGCTGCAACCTTAGCAGCTTTAGAAATATTAGAGACTACTCCAGAATTGGTAACAAAATTAAAAAGAAATTCCGATAAAATGCGAAAAGGTTTTAGCGAAGCTGGTTTTAATATCGAAACTGGAATTTCTGCAATTGTCCCTGTAATCATAGGCGATGTAGAAAAATCTTTTTACCTATGGAAAGCACTTTATGATGGTGGCGTATTTGTAAATGCATTCATTCCACCGGGAGTACCTCCTAATATGAGTATGATGCGTACAAGCTATATGGCTACCCATGAAGATATTCATTTGGATAAAATTTTAGATATTTTCAATAAAATAGGAAAAGAAATAGGAATAATATAATTAAGCAATATTTATTAATCAAAATTAAAATATAATGAAAAAATATTTATTTATAATAGCAATGGCAATATTTATGAGCAATAATCTATTTTCTCAAACTGGTGAATTGCCAAAAAGAAGTGATATTCAAGATAAATACAAATGGGATCTCACTCACTTCTATAAAAATGAAGCTGAATTTGAGAAAGATTTCAAAACAATTCAAAATGCCTTACCAAAATATAAAGATTTCCAAGGCAAGCTAAATAATGCTAATACATTGAATCAGTTTTTGGAATTTCATTTTCAAACAATAAAGCTATACTATAAGCTCGTTGTTTATACTTCATTAGCTAAAGATTTAGATTTAAATAATCAAAATAATATGAGTCTCTATAATAGAGCTACAAAATTAGGAGCTGATTTATCCGAAAAATCTTCATTCTTTAATCCAGAATTATTTTCTCTTCCTAATGGGAAAATTATGGAATTTGTAAAAACAAATCCTAAATTAAAACAATATGAGCATTATTTAGATGCTACTATTAGGATGAAATCTCATACACTATCGCAAGATCAAGAAAGACTTATGGCAATGGTAGCTCCTATTTCAGAAGTGCCAGATGAAACATATTCAATTTTAAACGATGGTGAATTACCATTCCCTATTATTAAAGATGAAGATGGCAAAGATGTAAGAGTCTCACACGGTAGATATAGAAGTGGATTATATTCAACTGATAGAGAATATCGCAAGAGAGTTTATCAAGGTACTTATGTACCTTATGGCAATTTAATTAATACATTCGCTACTCTTTATAATGGTAGAGTTAATTCAAGATTAATTAATTCTAAAATTAGAAATTACAGCAATGTAGTGGAGTCTTGCCTATATCCAAATAATATTCCAGTTTCTGTGTATGAGAATTTAATAAAAGCAACTAACGACAATTTAAAGTCTCTACATAGATGGGCTGCAATGAAACAAAAGTACTTAGGATACAGCGAACTTCATCCTTATGACACTTATGCAACATTATTCCCAGGACAAAGCAAAAATTATACTTTTGAAGAAGCTGAAGAGTTAATGTATAAAGCCCTAGCACCATTAGGAAAAGATTATATCGATGCGCTTCGTATTTCATTTAAGAACCGCTGGATGGACGTATACGAAACTCAAGGCAAACGTAGCGGAGCCTATTCTAATTCATCTGGAAGTGTCCACCCTTGGATATTACTTAATTGGGCTGGAACTGTAGACGATGTATTTACACTTGCTCATGAAATTGGACATAATATGCACTCTTATTTCTCTGAAAAAAATCAACCTTTCCATTATGCAGATTATGCTACTTTCGTCGCTGAAGTTGCATCAACTACAAATGAAGCTCTTTTGCTTGATTACTTAATAGATAATGCCAAAACTAAAGAAGAAGAAGCTGCATTAATCGAGAAATTCTTAGTAAATGCACAAATGACTTACTTCCGCCAAACTCGTTTTGCCGAATTCGAAATGCTCACTCATCAAGCTGCACAAAATGGTAAGTTTTATAATTCAGATGAATTAACAAAATTGTTCGCTGATTTATATCAAAAATATTGGGGTCCAAATATGGTAACTGATAAAGAAGAAGGTTTATCTTGGGCTCGAATACCTCACTTATATCACTATAATTTATATGTATTCCAATATTCCACTGGATTTGCTGCTGCTCAAGCATTCTCAGAGAAAATTAAAGCCGAGGGCCAGCCTGCAATCGATAAGTATCTAAAGAACTTTATTTCTGCTGGTAGCTCAGTTTATCCCATAGATGCCCTTAAAAATGCTGGCGTAGATATGAGTACATCTGCTCCAATCAATAAAATGATTGAAAAATTTAATAAATACTTAGATAGATTAGAAGCATTATTAAAAGAAATGAAAAAATAAATACAAATAAAAATCTATTAAAAAAAATACCTCCTGACTTAAAAATCTCAGGAGGTATTTATTTATGAGTGAGTAATATTTATTTCTCTAAAATCACTCTTTGCAAATCATTTGCATTTGGGCTGGTGATTAAAAAATAATAGCTGCCGCTTGGCAAATCGCTAATATCAAAATCTACTGTACCTTCACGCATTGTGTAGTCATATCGTAATGATTTAGTCAAATCCTTATAAATCTTACCTTGAATATCAGAAATTAATATCTTTACCCCCTTATAACCAGACCGCGACAAATGAAATTCTGCTCGGCATTGATTACTAGTAGGATTTGGGTACAATTTCCATATTCGAGCTCCCACTAGGAATGCATCATTATCACCATCATCTTCGACCTTAGATTTATTTGGATAGTAATGATATGTGCCTATTCCGGGATAAGAAATTGCAATGTTGCCATCAATATCAACAGACATTATTTTACTTTCTCTAAAATTCGTGTCATTAGGAATGAATGGAATTTTAATTTTTTTGAAATTACCTGTTTGTAAATCATATATGAAAATTAAAGAGTTGCCTTTTGTAAATGGATCATATTTATCCGTTCGATTTGGCTTATTTATTAAAAAATATAAATTATTATTTCTATAATCAATATGTATATTTTCACTATAAAATGTTGGTAAGGATAAACTTTCAAGATATGTTCTTAATTCCTTTCTAAAGCTCGAATCGTTTGAAATAAAAGAACCATTTAGATATTTATTAAGAATTAAAGGATAAGTTAGTTCTATTATCGTATCATTATTAATTAATTTATATTTAGAATTAAAAGTCGTCTTAGGCTTATTTTCAGGATTTAAATTATTTACAATATATACATTTTTTTTTGAATCAATTATATGTATATAGGTAGTGTATGGTGGGCGCTTGAAATCATCTCTAATATATTCCATAAACTTATTTTCTG
The DNA here is from genome assembly GCA_937875295.1 of uncultured bacterium. Lineage (GTDB taxonomy): Bacteria > Bacteroidota > Ignavibacteria > Kapaibacteriales > UBA2268 > CALLXS01. Next base: position 40,438 of record CALLXS010000085.1, read on the forward strand.
CAGGATCATAACGAAAAATTACAACCTCCATTTTATATTGTGCTTCATTAGTAGAACGGTATGAGCTACGCATCAATATATTTCCATAAGAATTGAATAAAAAGGTATTATAATAAATAGATTTCTTTTCTCCATTCTCTAAATGCACTAAATCGTAATAATAGAAACTATTTCCATCAAATTTTAAAACAAAATTACCAGTCATTAGCCATAGGTTTCCTAATTCATCTTCCAAACAATCTATAATATCAAATTGATTAATTAATTTGCTATTTATTTCGTTTTTATTAATTATTTTTTCTTGAATGATGTCTGCTGAATAGTATGTCCATATTTTATTATTATACAAAGCAAATCCATTATAAGACATCAGATATACAGTATTATTCTTATATGCAAACGTTTTATCATATCTCCAATTTCTCTGAATTTGAGTACTACTATTTATCAATGGATAATCAGAAGGATCGAATTCAAAATACCATGTCTGAGATATTAATGCTTTGCAAGTAATTAAAAATAATACAATTATAAATAAAAAGAATTGAATTAATTTTTTCATAGTTATTCATCCTCCAAATTAATTTTAATGCCTATTTCATATATAAGTTTTTTCCAATTAAAAAGATTATTTTCAATCTTATCACCGATAAATAGTCTATAAAAAGTATTATTACTAGCAAGATTTTTATTTATAATATTTAAAAAATCTGTCCATTTAGGTTGTATTAATTGCATACTCCAACTATTTTTTTCTAAATCTTTTATCATTAGATAATTTGGAATATCATTAATATATAGAGCCAATTTTGACTTGCCAATCAATGCTATTGGTTTATCTGAAAAAAGTTGTATTGGTTGAATACTTTCTACATAGTATTTAAAATCATAATCTACTTGCCATTTATCCTCTATCAAAGAAGTAATTGTGAAATCTGTATTGATTAATACAGGTAAATCATTGTATAAAAATAGATATTGAATTCCCCTACTATGTGGCGGATCCATTAATTTAGTAATTTCCCAAGTGCTGTATTCCTTATTTATTGTATCATTTACAAAGTAATAAATTTTATCTTCTGCATAAGTCCAAAAATTGTTTTTAGAATCAAATAATAATTTGTGGTTATTACTATTTGATTCATGATAACCTCCACTTGCAGGGACACTTGAAGTAAATATAGTTTTAAGTGTGTCGCCATCTAATTTACAAATTGAATAATTTTCTTCACGACCAATTGAATTTTTCCACATAATAAAATATGGAATATTATTATTATCAAAAAAGACATCACAACCCCTGATAAAGCGTAATTTATCGAGAAATTTATCATAATATTCTTTAAAAAACAATTTTTTCTCATCAGAATGAAAATAAACGAGATCTAATTCATCGTGTTTTTTTAAACTAAAAGTATACCAATAATTATTATTTATATCATTTGTTATTTTGTTAATTACGATATCCTTTGCTAATTTATCTTTCTTTAATTCTTCATCATTTATCCCATCAAATATCATTTGCTGTAAATTACTATACAACTTATTCTAAAAATATTTTTATATTACTTATGCCCAAAAACTCCTAAATCTATAATAAAATCTTAAATAAAGCCAATACTATTATTATTATGTAAGATAATTGAGTTAAGTTTAATGATATTCCATTTATAATTATAATATTTTGCTAAATAATGACTATTAAATACTCCAGTTAATGTATCATTTACAAGAGTAAATGTATAATCAGTACTCAATAATGCTGCATACTTATCGTTACTAACTACCGAAAAGGGATTATAAAATTCTGGACTTCCGGGAATAAACTCAAATATCTTAGAATTAAGGCTATTAAAAGTAGACGATAGGATAAAGATAAAAAATATTATTTTTCGTTTCATTTCTTTTCCTTTTTTGTGGTGAATAAAAATAATTGCTTTATACTATTATAGACACAAAAAAATGCAAATCGATTTTTTTTTTTTTGCAAATAATTTAAAATATTTTTTATAATCAGCCTAAACAAGGCTTTTCAGACAATATTTTTTTTTGCAAATATTAATGAAGTTACCTATTTATTTCATAAATTTCGCGGAATGCACGCTTTTATCAGAAATTAAATTAATAAAATATGCCCCTTCAGCTAAGTTACTTATATTAATTAAATTTGAGCTAATTTCATCATTTAGAATTAACTTTCCTCTGGTATCAATTATTTCAAATCTTATTATTCCGAGCTTATTAATTTCTTCTTGATTTAACAAAATATTCCCAAAATTATCTTGAGAGATTAATTTATTATTATTTACTTCAACAGTTACAAAATCATCTAAAATAGATACTTCTGAAGTCAGATGTTGATAGAAATTATCATATTTTTTATTAGAAAGTACTAAATACCATTTTGCTTTATATGGTAATTTTATATTAAATTCATTTTCATTTTTATATTCATTATAATAATATGCTTTATAATTTTCTCCACTCTTGAATTTATTATAATTATCCTCATCAACTAGAAATGAAGTAATTTCACCTTTTGACTCTGGATTCCAATAATAAAATCTGCTCCGCTGAGAATCGTGCTTTTCAATTAAATCAGTCAAAATATTTATAGATTTTAATTTAATATTTAAGCCATATTTATATGTTTCATCGTTATCAGTATCATTAAGATCTTCGACTTGATTATTATCTATTATTACATTAGGATAAGGCAAATTGTAATTATAAGTATTATTTGCTTTTGTAATAGTTTGATTAAGTAAATATACTTTTGTATCCTCTATAGGAGCAGTTTTATAGACTGGATGAACTGCTTGTATATAATAAAATTTATTTTCGCCTACGTCAAAGCTTGCTTTTCCATCAGAATCAGTAAAAATTGTACCAGAATACAAAATACTAGTGCCGTTTCTTGCATAAATATGTAATTTAGCTCCGGGCATCGGTGTACCGATTGAATCCGTTACAGCTACATTAAAAGTAGAAGTTTTTGCATAATAATTTGAAAAATTAACATTATAACCATCAGGTCTAAATCCATTTACCATTGAATTTTCCCAACCATAGCTTCCGCCAGCCATCATATTTGTAATTCCATAAGCACTATTGCCATTTGGCTCTAATCCACCTCTAAAAAACTCAAAATGATACCAATCATTATCCCAAATTGAACCAAATACGTGATCTTCTGCCCAAGTACCAAGATAAATTATCGGAATTAATGCAGTGCGGCAAGCTGCAGCTATTAAAAAAGCATCTTCGTTGCACATACCGTCGTGTTTCATTAATATTTGATTTGGTTGAAATGATCGTGGCAAAGTTACATTAATTGGTAGCGCTCTTGAACCCCAATTTCCTATTACATCGAGAGCAAAATCATTATCTTTAAATTCTCTTCCATAAGGTAGATAAGTCATAGTGCGGTTCCAAAGAATTCTTGGTTTTTTCATTATTTCGCCAAAACGTGGGATAGATGTCACTTCTCCTTTAGTAGTTTTAATGTTTACAGGCATATAATTTTGAGTGGCATCAGGATTATTCCAAATATAATCCCTCCAGAAATACCCATAAGTACGCTGTTCAGTAGCTGTGGCATCATCAGCAACAAATACACCTTCTTGATCCATCTTGAAATGTACTACATAAAAATAGTAGATATCTTTTGGTATTTCATTCCAAATTGTATCTTTGGTCTCAGGATCGTAAATGCGATAAGTAGTAGTAGTGTAATAATCATTATTTGCAATTGAGCCATGCTCTACCAATTTCACATATTGAAGCGAATCGGCAATATTATAAATTAATTCTGCATTTTTTATTATGACATCAATATCTTTACGAAACCTATTATTTGTAAGAGTATTAATAGATGAATAAGCAATCACAAAAGCGACTTCGTCTTTGTATTTATTATCAGCTTTTATAATGAGTTGAGCAAAATCATCATCTAGTCCTTTTTCATATAGCAATTGGAATTTTATTTGCAATTGAGCCTTCAGCCAATTTGGAGCAAGTTTTAATGCTTCTTTAGCTTGGTCAGAGATTATTACTTTATTTTGATTTAATTTTATGCTTAAATCATCAGTATTTATTTCGTAAGAAAGATATTCTTTGTTGAATAAAGTAATTTCAGAACTTAATGTAGCTTTCACAGCTTTTTTTTGTATAATATTATTTGGTTCAATTATCTGTATCTTTCGATTAAATACTTGATTAGTAATATTTGGGATTGGTATAGGTTCTGCTTTTAGCTCAATTTTATTGATGCTATGCTCTTCATCGGCTTGAATTTTATTTACCTGAATATCAGCAGATTGTACTTTTGCACTGAATAAAATAAATGCAAAAATTATTAAATATTTTGTACTTTTCATTTCAAAAATACCTCGTATTTAGTTGATATAATTATTAATTAACAAATATTTACAAATTTATACAAAAATAATTATATTATCAAATTCAATTAAAAAAAAAGAGCTTTCAACTAAATGAAAACTCTTTCTTTTATGACTAAAATAAATATTTATTTTTTTAATCTAATTTAAATCTTGCACCGGCATAAATTTTCCTGCCGAGCATCGGACCCCATACCATTGAGCCATCAAAATATTCACCGAATGGCTCATTATATGCAATAATTGGGTGAGAAATCATGTAATTTGTAAGGTTTTCTCCCCCTACATAAATCTCAAAGTTAGATATATTAAATGTAACTTGTGCTTGTAATGTAAAGAAAGGATCGAAAGTCTTTGGTAATCTATACTCTATAGGATTTAATTCAGTGCTTGGTATCGTACCGCCACCATTTACAACTCCAGTAACGTCAAATTTAAACATTCCCTCTGGTGTAACATATGCTAAATTTAAGTATGTTTTATAGCGACTCGCTAATGGTTTTTCTATTAATTCGCCATTTACAGTCATTTTTACATCATTATATCTATATGCTGCCATCACAGTAAAATCTACAATTGGAGAAAAAGTTATATCAATTTGATAAGCATTAGAATATGATTTACCATCTAAGTTGTAAAAATGAACTTGACCAGGATTTCTTTCTAAATCAACAATTGTCTGATTTATAAAGTCAGTTCTGTAATAATCTGTATTAATAGTAAAATCAGTATTAAATAGATTTAGTAAAAATGTAGCGTTTATTCCATAATTAATTGCTTCTTCTGGATTAAGCGGTTCATTTATAAAAATATCACGCGAGCTTATAAATAAGCCAGCATTTTCTGCGAAAATATTTGGCAAATGATAACCCTTTCCGACAGATCCTCGTAAAGATATTTCTTCAATAGGTTGATATTTCACATGTAATCGCGGAGTAAATAAATTCCCATATATATTATGGAAATCATATCTAGCACCTGCAATAATTGCTATTTCTTCGATCCCTGTATAAGTGTACTCTATAAACACACCAGGTACTCTTTCAATTTTATTGATTGTAGTATCTTTTAAATTAATAGCATTTTGCAAATTATTTGTATAATGCTCTTGATATTCATCATAATTGAAGCTAGCTCCTAAATTAATTTTATGAATATGTTCATTTGCTTCATGCTCGCCCGAAGAATGCATTTCTTCATCTTCATTATATTCTTCAAATTCTCCATCATCACTATGCGCCATGGTTTCAGAATGATTATGTCCTTCGTGATCTTCAGCTTCAGAATGATTATGTCCTTCATGATCTTCAGAATGATTATGACCTTCATGATCTTCTTTTTTATGTCCAAATCTTGTTTCATAAAGGATTTTCCCAAAGAAAGATTTTTGGTTGCCGTCGTAATTCTTTAATCCATAATATGAATTTTGATTATGAGTAGATAGTGCATACATACCGGCTATACTATTATATGAAGTAGTAGGCAAAACGTACCCCATTTTCCCGAATAATTCATATCTTTCTGTTTGGATTTGTATACCATATTTAGATTTATCATTATTTGAGAAGTAACCAGTTTGTCCCGATTTACGAGTTTCATTTAGTGCTTTGATAGTATGAATTGTATGCAGCCCATTATTTTCATATTCCCATTTATTCATTAATCCATATTGAGTTTCTAATGGATGGTCTAAAAACATATCATCATTATGGTCAATTTCATTTCCAAAATAATTATAATGAAGCATTAAATTTGTATTCAAATTATCAGTTATTCTAAGCTTTGTTACAGCATCTGCTTCAAGCATTCCATGAGTATTTCCATATAGATTTAAAAACAACTTTTCAGATGTAGATGGTTTTTTATATTCTACGTTAATTTGACCAGTTACAGATTCATATCCAGCAGTTACTGATGCTGCTCCTTTAGAGATCTGAATTGACTCCATCCACTGCCCAGGTACATAATTTAAACCATAAGTAGTAGCTAATCCTCTCAAATTTGGGATATTTTCAGTCATCATCTGAGTATAAATACCCTCTAAACCTAATAATTCGATTTGCTTTGCACCAGTTACAGCATCAGTATAATTTACATCAACTGAAGGATCAGCCGTAAAACTCTCTGATAAATTACAGCAAGCAGCTTTTTGCAATCCTGAGAATGATATTTCTCTTGTATTTATAGCAGATTCCGATAATATTAAAGCAGATTGCTTTCCGTAGACTGTAACAGCATCTGAAGTACTCGGTTCTAATTGAACTTCAATTTTTGTAATATCTTTGCCAATTTCTTGCTTAAAAGTTTGATAACTCGTGTAAGAAACAATAATTACATTACTTTTTGAACTCTTTTTGAGTTTGAACTCACCCTTTGAATTTGTTTGAGCACCAGAATTTGTATTTTCCCAAATCACAGTAGCACCTATCAGAGGAGTTCTTTTTTGATTTACATCATAACCATAAACAATACCGCTAATATCTGCAGCTTTTATATTTAAAGCTGATATTATTATGATTAAAATTATATATTTTATATTTTTCATTTGTTTATTCCATTTATTTAATTATTAAAATATTATTATATTTACCTAAATATTAGGTATAGTTGATTTATTAAATTTATTAATAATCTAATTTCAAATACTTAATGATTGAGTATTATATTAAATAATGGAACTATAGGGATCATCTTCATTTGAAGATGATAAATAAATATGAGAGGCTGGAAAGAAATATTTTGTTTTATATTTCTGTTTGGTTGTAATAAATTTATTTATAATGCTTTTATTTGCTTCCTTTTTATAAGCAATATTTATAGGAAGTAATTCATAATCTGAATTTATTTCAAAATTTATTTTATAATTATTAAATGAAAATACATCATCTATTGCAATATCTATTTTATTTTCCTCGCAACATTCTTCACTAAAAGCAATATGTTCTGAATTACAACTTATATGTTGATGATCCAAATGCTCAATATCAGATATTACATTTTCCTCGCTATGCTCACAGTAGCATTCAATATCTTTATTTTCATTGTGATGATGATGACATGGGCAGCCTGCATCATAATTCATAGATACATTTAATTTATGATGATGCATACAATTATGAAAATAAATATTTACTCCAATAGCAGAAAATGTAAAGGAGAAAAATAACAAAATAGTAACAATATATTTTATAAAACTATTCAAATAATAATTAATAATTATAAATGCATTATAATATTGTTGTAACGTAATAATTGTAAAATTGTTTTATATAATTTCAAATATTAAAATAGAAAAAATAAGCAAATTATAAGAAATATTCGATTATTCTCTAAAAATTCATTAATTTTGAATTCTCCTAATTTGCATAAAATCAACAACATAAATATTTATAGGAAAATAATGAAAAAATTAGTGGAATGTGTTCCAAATTTTTCTGAAGGTTGCAATGCTGAAATAATTGAAGCAATTGCTCAATCAATAAGACTTACCCCAGGTTGTACTTTATTAGATGTAGATCCTGGAAAATCAACTAACAGAACTGTTTATACCTTCGTTGGCTCTCCAGAAGCTGTTGTAGAAGGTGCCTTAAATTCTGCTCGCACAGCATATAAATTAATTGATATGACTAAACATACAGGTGAACATCCTCGCATGGGCGCTATGGACGTATGTCCATTTGTACCTGTGGCAAATGTTTCAATGGCTGAATGTGTTCAATGCTCTAAAGAATTTGGCAGAAGAGCAGCTGAAGAACTTAATATTCCAATATATTTATATGAAGAAGCTCAAACTCAAGAATATAGAAAAAGCCTTCCACACATTAGAAATGGCGAATATGAAGGTATCTCAAAAAAAATTATCAAACCAGAGTGGAAACCGGATTTTGGTCCTGCTGAATTTGTTCCAACTTGGGGAGCTACCGTTACTGGGGCAAGATTTTTCTTAGTAGCATATAATATAAATATTTTAGGTACAAGCAATCAAGCACACAGAATAGCATTAGACCTTCGCGAAGCAGGTAGAGGAGAAAATCAACCCGGTAAATTTAAAGAAGTAAAAGCAATGGGTTGGTATGTAGATGAATATAATTTAGCTCAAGTTACTGCTAATTTGACTAATTATAAAGTAACAGCTCCTCATATTTTCTTTGAAGCTGTAAAAGAAATTGCTAAAGAAATTAATGTCGGAGTGGCTGGTTCAGAATTAGTCGGGTTAATACCACTTGATGCAATGCTTATGGCTGCAGAATACTATATTCAAAAAGAAAATCTATTTATTCTTGATGAAGAGCAAAAAATCAAGCTTGTAATTGATAGAATGGGATTAAATTCAATTTCTAACTTCGATCCACAAAAGAGAATAATCGAATATCTAATTAAAGAAAAGCCAAATGAACCATTAGCAAACCTCTCATTACGTGGTTTCATTGAGGAAATCGCTGCACGTACTTCAGCACCAGGTGGAGGCTCTGCTTCAGCAGCAATTGCTGCCATTGGTACTGGACTCGGTACAATGGTCGCACAACTTACTTATGGAGTACGTAAATTTGAAAATGTAGAGAAGGAAATGCGTAAAATAATTCCAATTTTGAATAAAGTTACGATGGAATTAATTCCAATGGTAGATGCTGATACAAATGCTTTCAATGATTATGTTGATGCAATGAGATTACCTAAAAATACTGATGAAGAGAAAACTATCCGCACTGAAGCTATGCAAGCTGGACTTAAGAAAGCTATTGAAATACCTTTCCATACTATGCATCTAGGTGATAGCGCTTGGGATATGATGATAGAAGTTGCAAAATATGGAAATATAGCTTCTAAATCAGATGTGGAAGTCGGAGCTAGAGCTTTGGAGGTTGGTATTTGGGGAGCATATAAGAATGTGCTAATAAATATGCCGGGTATTACTGATGAAGAATATAAAAACCAAAAATTAAAAGAAGCTCAGTTTATTGTTGATAAAGCAACTGATAAATGCAATGAAGTACTTCATATATTAAATACAAGAGAGAAGAAATAAACAAAATAGTATTTTTATTTATACAAAAAATCCCTTTTTTAGCAAACCAAAAAAGGGATTTTCTTCATTTATAATTATTTTAAAATATCAAATAACTTAATCCAATTTGAAGACCTTGTTTAAGCTGAGTTCTACGAGTTTGTGCAATTTCATGAATGATAATTGCAGTGAAATTTACTGATATATATTTATTAATTTTAGCTGCAATATTGTTATCAAATCTTACATCCCACACATCTAAGCTATTGAATCTACTAAAAGCCCTTAATCTTCCATCATAAATAATATTTTCCATAATTTGCTTTTTATAAGTAATTACCGATTCTAAACCAGTCTCAAATAAAAACGTTTTCTCACCATTTGGATCTCCATTATTCGAAAAGGATCTAAATCTATTAGTGAAAGTCTCTTTAAGAGCTGCACCAATTCTGAAAGTAAATCCAGCTTCATCATCAAACATAAAGCCTAAAGATTGAGTAATATATCCGGGATCAAAAAATGTTGATACTAATTCTGATGTACTATCAGTATAAGTATAAGCATCAAGTAGTAATGTTTGTATCGTATTACTAAAGTATGGATCTAATTTCCATTTTAATTTGTATGCTAATAAATTTTCTAAGAAAAATTCATTTTCGTTACCTCTAAATTGCAAATCACCTAATTTCATCATTCCATAAATGGTTTTCAATTGATTCTTTAGTTTCCAACTTTCCCATTCTTTATCTAATCCAAGATTTAAAAAAATGTTCCAAGCAAGAGAATTATCGCCCCCTTGCACCCAATCTTTAAAATAGACCTGTGAAATATTTGCACCGGTTATTCCAGATGGTTTCCATTGGCGAGCAATTTTAATACTATCTGCAATTCTTTGCTGTTCTGCTAATAATTTCTGTGCATCTTCAGCTGAAGTTGTTGAAGGAACCGTTGGATTAACGTTTGATTGAATTACAGGTTGTGATAATAAAATACCATTTGCGATAAAGCAAACTACTAATACTGCGTAAATAATGTGTTTCATATTTTTTGTAAATTAT
>CALLXS010000086.1 GCA_937875295.1 uncultured bacterium
CAGGATGATGCAAAAAGCATTGTAACAAGTGCATGCAAGAAATTAATCGCAAATCCAATTATTGAAGATTTTGAAATCGAGATCTTTGAAAATTATTAATCTTAATAATATCAATAATTATTAAATAATTTGAAAGAAAAATAATAAATGAAATATAGTATAGTTATTTTCCCTGGTTCTAATTGCGATCATGACGCATATAATGCTATAAAAAAGAATTTAGGTTATAATGCTGAATTTATATGGCATAAAGAAGGAAGTCTACCTAAAGATACTGATTGCGTACTATTACCAGGTGGGTTTGCACACGGAGATTATTTGCGTTGCGGTGCAATTGCAAGATTTTCTCCAATTATGAATGATGTTACTAAATTCGCTGAAAAAGGTGGTTATATAATTGGTATTTGCAATGGATTCCAAGTGCTCACTGAATCTCATTTATTACCTGGAGCATTATTACGAAATAGAGATTTAAATTTTATTTGCGAAGATATTTATTTAACTTGTTGCAATACAAATACTGCATTTACAAATTTAGTGCCAACTGATAGACCTTTAAGAATACCAATCTCTCATGGCGAAGGTAATTATTATGCTGATAAAGACACAATCGACGAACTAGAATCTAACAATCGTATAATTTTTAGATATAGTAATATAAAAGGTGAAGTCACTCCAGAATCAAACCCTAATGGCTCGATAAATAATATTGCAGCTATAATTAATAAAGAAGGCAATATTTTAGGTATGATGCCACACCCTGAAAGATATTGTGATAATATACTAGGTTGCGAAGATGGAAAATATATTTTCCAATCTTTATTTGAACATTTGAAATAATTGTTTCGTATACATAGAAAATAACTAAATTTTATATCAAATTTAAACGAAAGAAAATAATATGAGCATAGGAGCACCTGAAATAATCTTAATCATCGCTGTTATTTTACTATTATTCGGAGCGAAAAAAATACCTGAATTAATGCGAGGATTGGGCTCCGGTATTAAAGAGTTTAAGCAAGCTGCTGGAACTGAGTCTGAAGAAGAGAAAAAAGCTAATGAACTTAATAATAAAAACTAATTTTCATCAATATATATAAATGTAAATTAATATGTTTGATGTAGGTGGTGGTGAATTAATTCTAATTGTTCTTGCTATTATTGTGCTATTTGGACCTAAAAAAATCCCCGAAATAGCACAAATGGTCAGCAAGGGAATGAAGCAGTTTCGTTCAGCTCAAAACGAATTAAAAGTGCAAATTAATTCAGTGAAAGATGAAATCAATTCAAATTTAAATAATATTAATTCTGAAGCAAATGAAATCAAATCTACAATTAATAATGTTAAAACCACAAGCGACTCAGCAATTAAAAATGAATTAAACAAAAAGGATAACTCTGAATTAAAAACTCCTGAAAATTCTATCCCAATTGCAAATAATAATTATAAACCTATTCAAACAAACTTGGAAAATGATAGCTTATTATAGTAAATTTAAAAATAACATATAAAAAAAAGGAAAACCCATTTTACAAAAATGGGTTTTCTTTTTAAAAATAGTTATCACTATTACTATTTATTTATTATATCTTCAAACTAATGCCACCATAAATTGTTCGTCAGTAATTTGAATTTATCGTAAAGAAGACATAATTATCTGGAATATATTATTTATTAATTGTATACCCTTATAATTACAGAACGATTATACATCCTACCAATAGGATTATTATTATCAAATAATGGTTTATTATTCTCAATGATAGTAACTTGGTTAGCTTTTATTTTCAAAGCTTTTAATGTATTTTTAACTCTTTTGTTTATTAAAGTTGAGTTGTAATCTATAGTACCTAAATTATCAGAGCAACCAAATATTTCAACCTTTTTATTTTGTTTTATTGCATCATATAATAAGTTTTGTGCTTTCTTATTTATAAGATTAAATTTGGATTTGTCGAAATCAAATAAACTCAAAATATATTGATAATAACTTGAAGAATCGTCATTCATTGAATATTTATAATTTATCTCATCTGGAAACATATTTATAGTAAATAATAAATTTATACTATCTTTGAAATTCTTAATATTGTTAGCTGAATTTTCTAAAGTATAATTTAAATATATTTTATGTTTCATTTCATTATTAATTTCAAAAAGATCTGAACTATTTACACTAAAATCACTTCTTGCAGATTCTATTTTATAAATTTCATTTTCATTAATTGATACATTCCCATTAATACCTGTAACATAGTAATCAGAAAAAATGCCCAAATTAATAACATTTTCTATAATTGGGAAATCAACCGAAGATTGATTAATAAAAGAAATATTTTCATTTTTGATTTTTTCAGAATGAAGCACAATTACTCTGTTTTCTTCTGCTAATTCTGGATATTTTAATTTATTTACATTTATTCTTTTTAAATTAAATTTTATTTTATCTATATCTATATTTTTACTAGCTAAAAAGTCTTGAAGAAATGATAATCTCTTTTTTCCGATGTCATTATCTTCATCAGATGTTGATAAAATATCTATTATCCTAACATTATTATTTCTTATTATGTCAGGTAAATCAGAAAAATATTTTTGCTGAATCGCTTCCGGATTATCTATTATATCAACTTCTGTTGAATCATTAAAGCTGTTCTTAAGTTCTGTAGAATTGTAATCAAAAAATAGATATTTTAAAATTGGGACTTCGTCATAATAATCTTGTTTGTTGAGAACAATATTTAAAGTATCATTACTAGTTATCTTTGAATTATTAACAAGCCAATCGACAGTGCTGACAATATCAGCTGATTTACCTTCTTCAAGTGCCGGTTTTGGTAATTCTGGTGCGATTGGTGCAATTGGTTTCTTTACACTTTTCTCGAATTGATATACCAATGATATACCAGCAGAAAATCTATTTATTTTTAATTTTGATGATTCTTGTATATTAGATAAAGCTAAATTATATTGTAATTCTGGACTAATAGTTAGATTTTTGAACTTCAATAAATCATATTTTAGTCCAATCGGTAATGATACAAAAAAAGATTTAGCATTTAATACTTCGTTTGCTTCATATTTTTTTTCTGTAGCACCATTTGTGAAGAATGTATTCTCTTTTACTGTCTTTTCAGTTAATTCATTATTACTACCTATTAAATATGAAAAATCTACTCCAAGCTTTAGTGCAATATTTAATTTTTCAAAAGGATATAAATATATGTATGGTGTAAAATTAAGAGATTTGAAAAATACATCTAAATTATAATTTACATCACCTTTTATCATCTCATTTCCGAGTATTAAATTACCTAGAAATTCCGTTTTATTTATATTTGAATATAAATTTGAGTAGCTTAAATATGCTCCGTAGCTATATTTTAAATTAAATAATGTATGACTTGGATTTACATTAAATCCTAAACCAAAATTATAGCCAAGTCCTTTTCCATTTTTTAATCCAATACAAGTAGGACAAAATGGTGGGATCTCTATTCCATTGCTATTTGCGAAATTAAGATTGATGCCTCCATTGGCATATATTCCAACCGGGTAATAATCAAAAGAGTAAGAAATACTTGATAAGTTAATTAAAAATATTACAATAAAAGTTAATTTTTTTTTCATCCAATTATGTTGTTTAAAATTTTATTTCTATCTTGTTTATATTTCTTTGAATAAGCACAAAAAAGATATAATTATTTTACTATGATAAAATTAAAATATGTGATATGATTATCTACTGAAATTGTAGCGTTATACGAGCCTGATTCTAAATCATCAGTAATAATTTTAAATTCATTTTTTCCATTTAGAATAGAAATATCTTCAATAATTTTTTGTTTTATTCCTAAAGAATTAAAAATCTCTATTTTTCCTTTTGAAACCAATTCTGATTCAAATTTTAAATTGCAATAATTATCGGCAGGATTAGGCGATAATGAAATATTTTTAAGAAATGGCTTTTGCCAAATTATCATTTTATCAGCACAAAGATTAATCAACTTAAATAGACCTGTTTTGAAATTGGTATTAACGCTTGTGCCGAAATATTTTGCATCAGTAGTAAATTCCATAACTGATTCGCTTGGTAAAGTAAGCCCGGCAAAACCCTTTATTTCTGCAACAATTCCTTCTCTTGGGAAATTACCATCAATAACAAATCTAATATATCTATTTCCATCGATCACTTCATTTCTAATAATCTTACCTGAACCGAAATTAGAAAATATTGCATTTTCTGCAAAAGGTAAGAAAATCTTTTCATCAATTTTAAACTCACCTTCTAAAAATCTTATTCCATTATATGTAATATTCTCAGCATTATCTAATTTTATTTTAATAGTTGATTCACCTCGAGGATCTGCTTCTGTATCGATTAATGTCAAAACAGAATTTGAGCTATATTTAGATATATGTATTAAAGAATTTGATGCGCATGGGTCAGAAATAAATGACAATTGTGCCTGAGTAATTTCGCTAGCTAAACATTCAATTTCAATAGTTGCTGAGTCATTAGGTGCAATTGTAATCGGAAATTGAGTATTAATTCTATAAGCTCCCTCTGGATTTATATTATAAGAATTAACAATAAAAGGTTTATCATCTATATTATTTATGGTTATATGTCTTGTTTTAATTTCCGGTATAAAAGCAAGGTTTTGATGAGACATTTTTACATTTACACCAATACCTTTACCTTTTAATGTTTTAGTAATTCTAAATTTCCAATTATTGCTATGATCAATGAAAATATTATTAGTAAAATCACCAAGTTTATCCGGAGAAAATTGTATTTCTACAATTAAATCCTCTCCTGGAGGAACTACAATATTTTCATATAGACCAATTATTTTAATAGCTGTACTTCCATTTGCTTCAAGTGTTAATTTTTGAATATTTAATGGAATTGTATCATTATTCCTAAGAAATTTTACTTTTTTTCTAAATGTTGTGTAAACACATACTTCTCCTAAATCTAAATCATCATCATAATATGTAAGATTTCTTGGAAGTACTCGCGATTCTAATGGAATAGCAAATTCTTGAGCACATGAACGGAAAAATAAAGTATCTCTTACTATTCCAGTATCTATGCTAAAATAATCTATAGTATAATCGATGCATTCGCCGGGAAATAGAGTATCAGGTAAATTGATTGGATGAAGATTAAAAATCCAATTAAATTTTAAATTCGCTGTTAACAAAATAATAGGTAAATCTCCAGTATTGCAAAAATTACCTTTTATATTATGAGTAGTTTTGTAATCTAAAATTTGTTCTTCAAAAACTAATGGTTGATAATTTAATTTAGTAAATCTTATTGAAAATGGTTCATTCATTTTGCCTATTTCTGAATATCTAAATTTATTCACATATAGCATGCTATCTTCCATTATACCTGCGACATAATGGCCTTCTTGAGCAAATGAATAATTAGTCATTCTAAGACTCTCGAAACCAAAATTAAAATAATCAGTTGGAAGTTCAGAACTTAATTCTCTCATAGAAATATGGTCACGCGAAGCTTTACCTATCACTATTCTATCTGAGAATGGTCCAAAATCTAAACCTAATGGTGTAAGAGAATTACTATAATAAGCTCTTATGTTAATATTTGAACTATTTTCAAATACATATACCGGAGCAATATAGCCAGCGTAAGGAATATAACTTGGTAGGTCTTCAGTGGGTGGTCTAAGAGAAGCAAATGATGTAAATTTACCATCTGGAGATGTAGCTATATCCGTTAAAAGTGGAAGATTATTGAAATTATCATTGCGAACTTCTTTAAAATCACTAATTGTATATGTTAATACTGTATTATCAAATAATAATACTTGCAAACTATCTCCAAAAGGAACATATTTAAAATTAGAGATTGGTTTGTCAAATGTCAATTTCTGAAATAAACTATAATCTTTTGTATCGTAAATATATAATTGATTAGATACATCTGAAAGAAGAGTTAAGAATCTATATTTTGAATCTACATCCATTCTCTTTACCACAAATGGTAAATCAATTGTTTTGATAGGTTCTATTTCCTCATCTCTATATATTTTAAGAATATCCTTTGCAAAATATTGAGGTATATATGTTGAATGATAAGTTATAGCTAGTTCTCTTGAATCGTTAGAATATTTTGAATAAACAATGCTTGTTGTTGTAATTGGATTATTGATACTATTATCTTTAATTAACTGAATTTGTTTGTGCATTGAAGTAGTACCAGTGTTATCAATTTTAATCTCTTTTACTATTCCTATTCCCGTAGAAGCTGCAAGGAAATTTGCATTATTTTCGTATTTAGCATTTGTAAAACCATGCTCATCAGAAAATCTAGATTGCTCTTGATGCTTGAACTTTTGATGAACTTTTATATATGCACCTTCAGTAATTTTATCTACAACAGTCCAAATTAAAAAAGTATCAAGGGTTTGCCCAATTTCATTCCAGTTATAACCTCCGTCAGTAGAAAGTTCTACAACATAAGTCAAGCCCTTTGAGCCACCATTCCACTTAATTGTATCTAAAATACATGGCGTTAGCACTTCTCCAGGCTTGGGTTCTAAAATATTTATTGTTGTAGAAGTATTTACTTTATAGCTATTTGCTATTAAATCCACTTCAACTTTTTGATTTCCGTTATAATATATACTAAATCTATCAGTGTAAAGCTTATTTTCATATCCTTTAAACGAAATATAGAATCTGTATTCACCTTCGAGATATTCTCCAGGAGGTGGATTCCAATTTTTATAGCTACCACCATATTGATAATCAAAATATTCGCTATGAGTTTTCATTGAATCAATTTTTACTACATCGTATTCTTCTTCAGCATCATCAGGCAAGACCTTAAAATTTAATGCTACTGTAAATGAATCATTTGGCATTGGTTGATTAAAGAAAATCATCGGTTTATCTGTAGTAGTCATTATTCTTACTTGTTGCAATTTATATTGTATTGGCATACGAAATCGAGAAATGACTGATTCTTCCCCAATTGTCAAATAAATATCTACAAAGGGAAATTTAACTGTCAACCGACTTGTCCAATAAAAATAATACAAATCATCATCAATCTTTACAACTGAATCGCCGTAAGTTACATAATGCATTTCTTTAATTAAAAAATTATCTTTAGTTGGTGTAGGTGGCGTAGGTAACGTATTATTTCCGACTCTTACTTGGACTCGACAAATAGGAAATTTTACCACCTCCACATCAGTTACTTTTTGTAAAGTCAATTGCGAAAATGCTGATGACGAGTATAATAAAAATACAATTAAAATAGAATATATTAATTTCAATTTAGCCTCTGTGATGTTTAATAGTAATTTAAACTTAAAATATATTAATAGACAACATAATTCTTTATTTCGTTACAAATAAAATTAAAATTATCTTATTCTTTTATAGCGCCAGCTGTAATACCTTTTATAATTTGCTTTTGAAATATTAGAAATACAATTATTATTGGAATGGCTGATATTCCAGCTCCTGCCATTATATGCCCCCAATCAATGGTTTGCTTACCCATATAAAAAGTGAGTCCTACGGGAAGTGTCCTCATGCTCTCGGTATTACTAAATAAGAATGGAAATAAAAATGAATTCCAATTCCCTAAAAATGTATATATGCCAAGTACAATTAGAATTGGTTTGCATAATGGCATTACAATTTTAAATAAAATATACCAATTACCTGCTCCATCTATTCTAGCAGCATCTTCAATATCAGAAGGCAATTTAATTAAATATTGATGAAGTAAATAAATTCCAAATGGAGTAATTAACCATGGTACAATTAATGAATAATATTCATTAATCCAATTAAAATTTACCATCAACCTATAAAGTGGTATCATTATAACATGTTGTGGAATTATCATTACTCCTGCTATTGTCGCAAAAAGCAATGATTTACCCTTAAATTCTTTCCTTACAAGGGCATATGCAACAAAAGTACAAAAAAGAATATTCCCAGCAGTAACAATTAATGCAATAAAAGTAGAATTGAAAAAATATCGAATAAAGGAATCACTTGAGAAGGCATCAATGTAATTATTTAAAGTAAAGGGTGCTTTTATTAGACTCAGAATTGAATTATAGCTCTCAGGATATGTCTTAAATGAATAAATTAGCATCCAAAAGAGTGGAAACATCATTGCTAATGATATTATAATTAAAAACGTGTTTAATAAAGCTGGTTTTACTTTAATTTTCATTTAATTTACTATTATATATTTATCATCTTAATTAGAAAAAATGAAAATAATTGTGTAAAAGAAGCCCAGATTAGCCAAATAAACGGCAATAACATTAAAAAACCTGATATCACTAAAGGAGATTTTTTTATTATTGATATTATATTTTGCTTTATAAATATTCATATTTAGTAATTTAAATTAATATTTATAATATTGGAAATTTGCCATTAATTCGCCTAATTTATTTTCAATTTGCTTATAATAGCCCGGGCTTGGACCATTAAAAATAAAAGCAAAGATAAATTCATCTCTATTTTTTGTACCGACATATCCAGCTAGAGAACTTACATTTCTCAAAGTGCCTGTTTTCCCTCTTAGATTATTTTCAGCACTTGTAGTTAACATTCTTTTTCTTAATGTCCCATCCACTCCAGCGATTGCAAAAGTAGAATCAAAAGCTTTGCCCCATTTTTTCTTTCTATTCATAATAAGTAATTTTGAGAGTCCATCTGCAGTCACTAAATTTCTTCTCGAAAGTCCACATCCATCATTTAGCATAAATCCTTTATGAGGAATGTAATTACTATCTAAGACTTGCATAATTTTCTCTCTAGCAGACTTAGCAGTAACTTCATATTTTCTATAATTGCCACCAATTATTTTAAATACCATTTCGGCTAAATAATTGTTACTTTTTTTATTGACCTCATACATTATACTATACAATGGATTAGTACAACTTGCGATTTCAAGCATTCCTCCAGATTTAAGTTCTTTGCATTGTCCAATTTTCACATTACCATCTACTTTTATGCCCATTACTTCTAATCTTTCTTTTAAGACGCCTGCTGTCGTTATTTCTGGAGTTTTATTATAATAGCTATAATTTTCCGTTTGGTTAGGTGATATTGTTCCATTGATATAAAATATTGCTTTATCACCTTCAGCCTTCATAGAAACAGTAAGTGCATTACTAGTAGCTTTTTTTCCCTTTCTTTTTTTAGTTCTAACCACATTTCCTACTTTCGATGTATTTCTAACTTCAAAAGAATGTGAGAAAGGAATAATTTGGACATTTGCCTTACTTCCAATTTTACTACTTGCTTTTACTAATACATTTATTAAATTATTCTCAATACTAAGAGCAAATACTGGACCTGTAGCTTCGACGACTTCATTATCACCACTATATGAGCTTCTCTCAAAATCTCTATCAAAAAAAGTAGGGTCTGCGAAAATATTTCCTGTAATTCTTTCAATTCCAAGATTTTTAATATCTTCTGCTAACAATTCCATATCATTAATACTTAAATTGATATCTCCTCTACCATATAAATAAATATCGCCATTAATTATATTATCATTTAAGTCATTAGGATAGCAATATACAGAAGTCTTAATATCAAAATTTGGTCCTAGGAAGCTCATAGCTGCAAATGTAGTAAAGAGTTTCGTATTTGAAGCAGGGGTAAGTAATTTTTCTACATTTCTTTGATAAATAAATTTCTGCGATTCCTGAGAATAAATTGCAATTCCATAATTTGCACCTTTAAGATTTTTATCATTTAATAATGAATTAATTTCCTCTCTAAAAGCAGTGAGACTTTTAATCGAATCTTCTGAGGAATATATTTGTTTGTTTTCATTATTTCCATCAAAAGATACAGGTATAGGTTTATTTGGTTTGTTCTGAGAATAAAATACACTATATGAACAAAATATAAATAATAAAATAAAAATATATTTAAAAATATTCTTCATTATTTGATTTTATAGATAAAAATTCAGGATAACAAAATTAATTAATTTTATTATCCTGACCAAACTCCAACATTTAATTATAAATGAATTATTTAGTTAATCTAATAATTATAAAATTATTACTCATACCTTAATGCCTCAATCGGATCAAGATTTGCAGCTTTCCAAGCAGGATATGCCCCAGAAACTACACCTAATAGAGTACATACGACAATGGCAAATATTATCCAACCAATTGGAAAAGATAAAGACATATTCATCATATTAGTTAGAATAAATGCACCACCTAATCCAGAAATTATTCCAGCAATTGCTCCAATTTGGCATAAAGTAATAGTTTCAATAATAAATTGGTATAATATCCAACTTTTTCTTGCACCAAGAGCTTTTCTTACTCCTATTTCACGCGTACGCTCTTTCACCGACATAAGCATAATATTCATTATTCCGATCCCAGCTGCTATCAAGGATATTACACCACATATTATTCCAAAATATGTAAGATAACTTGTAAAACTACTAAATGTATCTGCAATTGTACTGCTGCTTTCAATTTCAAAATCATTTGATTGCCAAGGCTTTAAATTTCTAATAATTCTAAATTTATTAATTGCTTCTTGGACAACTTTATCGTAGCTTTTTTTGTCTTTTGCGTGAACCATTATTGTTAATGATTGGCGGCTATTTGAATGGTAATCTAAATATAAATTTATTGGAACAAGTACCATATTATCATTACTTTGTCCCATTGTAGCTCCTTTAGGTTTTAATATTCCTACAATTTGATAAGTCTGATTACCGACAATTATAGATTTGCCTAATGGATCATTATTTTTAAACACTTTGGTTACAATATCTTTTCCAATGATTGCAACATTTCTGCGAAAGACTAAATCTTCATTAATGATATTTCTTCCAGCTTGTATATCTCTGCTTAAACCTAATATTCCATTTTCATCACAACCTACTAATGTAACATCTGGATCAGAGTTATCATAACTACTTTTTACAACATTTCCATTAGTTTGTGTAAATGATGTAATATATTCAGCTTCTTTTAATGTATTTTTAAGTTTTTGATATTGTTTATATGTTATATTTTTCCTCTTAGCGTATGTTTGCCAATCACGTCCAGCTGGAATAGCTGGAAACTTTCCAATTATAGCAGTAGCATCTCCAATGCTATTTACTTCTTTTGTAACTGTATCTTCTACAGACCTTGTAAGTGTGCCAGCACCTATAATTGCAAATACTCCTATCATTACGCTCAGCAAAGTAAGGAATGAACGCAATTTATTACTGCGTACGGAATCAAAAGCTATTAATATACTTTCGCTAAAATTCATTATTCATACCTCAAAGCATCTACTACATTTAAATTAGAAGCTCTAAAAGCTGGTATAAAACCGGCTAATATTCCGACTACTATTGAGACAATTGTTGCTATTATAAAAAGATTTAATGGCATAAATGGTTCTAAAAAGCTAAGAGTTGGAACAAATATAGGTAATATATTTGCTAACGCAAATACTAAAATTGAGCATACAATCAAAGATACAATTGCTCCTATTAAACATAATACAGCAGCTTCGACAATAAACTGAAATAATATCGATCGCTTTGG
>CALLXS010000087.1 GCA_937875295.1 uncultured bacterium
CCGGAGGGCACACAATTAATCCTACTTATGAGGAAATTTGCATAGGAAATACAGGGCATTACGAAGCTATTGAAGTGATTTTTGACAAAACAATAATCAATTATAAGCAAGTAGTGGAGTATTTTTTCGAAATACATGATGCTACTCAAACAAATGGTCAAGGTCCTGATATCGGCGAACAATATCTTTCTGTTATTTTTTATAATGATAATTCACAAAAAGAAATTTCGGAGAATATAATTAAATATTTAAATGAAAAAAATTATAAAATAGCAACAAAGTTGATACAAACTACTGTGTTTTTCCCAGCAGAGAATTATCATCAAGATTATTATACAAAAAAAGGCACAAAGCCTTATTGTCACTTTAGAAGAAAAATATTTTGATATACAATATTTTTTATTAATCAAAGTCAACTTTTAATAATTGTTTAACTAAAAATTGGAATTAAAATGAAAAAATTAATGTTTATTATTGCTTTATTAGCTTTTATGGTTAATAATGGTATTGCTGATGATTTATTACCAAAGAAATCTTATCCTATTGAAATTACAGAATATGTAAAAAAGCACTTTCCTAGCGAAAAAATATTACGAATTGAAAAAGACATTGATGATAATAAAGCTGAATACACTGTAAAATTAAGCAACAAAATGAAGTTAGAATTTAATTCAGAATTAAAGATTGTGGAAATAAAAGCAAGGAAATATCAAGATTTCCCTTTAAGTGTATTTCAACCAAAAATATTGGAATTACTAAAAAAAGATTATCCAAATTGTAAAATTAAATCTTGGGAATTAGATAGAAATTCACAGGAAATTGAAATAAAATATAATAATAAATTAATAGAATTGGAATTCAATAGTTCTGGGAATTTGATGTCTACTCATACTAGTTCAGACACAGATGATTAAAATCTATAATAAAATGATTTTATTATATTAAAAAATATATAACCCGCTATTTGCATGAAATAGCGGGCTTTTTTATATTAAAAAATATTGTTAAAAATTAAAAAGATAAAATGAGTGAATTAAATTATATAGGAATAATAATAGGATTAATATTTTTTTCGTCCTTTTGGAGCATTCTCGAAATTTTTGAACAAACAAAGAGAGTTGAAAAAGGTTGGTTTCCTGCTAATCCAAATAAAAAATGAATAAATATAAATAAAATAATAAAAAAAACATCAAATAAATAAAAATAATTGTTTTAAACACTATAATTCCGTAATTTTGAGTTTATTTTAAATGTAAAAAATATAAATAATATATCCATTAACAAATTGGGCAAAATATGTCTATGGAACAATCAAAAAGATTATTAGAAGAATTTCCTCCAAATTCCTATGAAGAGTGGACAGTCGTAGCTGAAGCTTCATTAAAAGGGAAGCCACTGGAGAAAATTTCAACAAAAACTTATGAAGGCATCACATTAAAACCTATTTATAGGAAAGAAGATGCAGAAAACTTACCACATCTAAAAAATAACTTCCCAGGCGAATTTCCTTATGTAAGAGGAACTAAAGCCGATGGTTACAAAAAGGATGCATGGTTAATTGAACAAGAAATCAACAATTCTTGTCCAGGTCAATTTAATGCAACATTACAAAATGATTTAAAAAGAGGTCAAAATGCAATTTCATTAAAAATAAATGAACAAGTCATTGACCAATTAATTCAGGGTAAATCAGATAAATTTTGTCCTTCGACTGCAGTATTTGACCTAAAACGTCTATCAAAAGCATTCGATGGAATTGATATTACAAAAAATTTCTTGCATATTAAATCAAATAAATATCCTGCAATTTTTTATAGTCTATTTCTAGCTTACTTAAAGCAAAATAATATTAAATTAAGCGATATAAAAGGAATTTTCAAAATTGATCCATTAGGGAATTTAGTTCGTTATGGTGAAATTAATATGAAATCCGAAACATATTATAAATGGGCTGCAGAGATAATAAAACACTTAACAGAAAATAATTCTCCTTTAAAAGCAATTGAAATTGATGTTTCTATTTATAATGATGGTGGAGCAAATGCTGTACAAGAAGTTGCTTTTGCTTTAGCTACTGCTGCTGATTATCTCAGAGGAATTAGCGCAAATGGAGTTGAGATTAAAGATATTGCTAAGAGAGTAGCTTTCACAGTAAGCGTAAGCTCAAATCATTTTATGGAAATTTCTAAAATGAGAGCTCTTAGAATGCTATGGGCGTTCATTAGTAAAGAATTTGGCGCTGATGAATGTGGTCAAAAAATATTTATGCATGCTAGAACTGCAAAAATAAATAAAGCAGAATTAGACCAATATGTTAATATGTTAAGAGTAACTAACGAATCTTTAGCTGCTGTAATTTCAGGAGCTGATAGCATAACTGTTACTCCATTTGATAGTTTATTTGGAGAACCTAAAGATTTCTCACGCAGGATTGCAAGAAATACTTCATTATTCTTAAAAGAAGAATGTAATTTATTAGACACAATAGACCCTGCTGGCGGTTCTTGGTATATTGAAAATATTACTGCTGAAATTGCAAATAGAGCTTTTAAATTGTTCCAAGAAATTGAAGCCAATGGCGGAATGGAAAAAGAAATTCTTGCTGGAAACATCCAAAAAATGGTAAAAGAAATTAAAAACCAAAGAGTTAAGAATTTACAAACTCGTAAAGATGTTTTAATTGGTATAAATAAATATCCAAATACTAATGAAAAAGAAGTAGATGTAATAAATGAAGATCAACAAGAATTTTTCGATCATATCAAAGAAAAATATGTTAAAAACGAAGAAATCTTTGCAAATGTAGATAAAAAAGATATGGCTAAGTCAATCACCGATATGGCAGATGCATTTGCTAAAGGTGGTTTTGTGATGGATGCTGTAAATTTATTCTGCAATTTTAGTGGCATAAAAGCTGAAAAAATTGATACTACAAGATTAGCAGAACCTTTTGAAATAATTAGAAATAATACAAAACTTGCTAAAGAGAAAAATGGAAAAGCTCCAGAGATATTTTTAGCAAATATGGGTCCATTGAAACAATTCAAACCGCGAGCAGATTTTAGCTCTGATTTCTTTACTACTGCCGGATTTGATATTATTTATAACAATGGGTTTAATACTCCTGAAGAAGCAGCAAAAGCAGCTCTTGAAAGCGATTCGAAAGTAATTGTAATTTGCTCTACTGATGATACTTATCCAGAAATTGTACCAACATTAGCAAAAGAAATAAAAACTAAGAATCCTGATAAATACATAATATTAGCTGGATATCCGACTGATTATATCGAACAATTTAAGCAAGCAGGTGTTGATGAATTTATACATATTAAATCAAATATATATGATATTCTAAGTTTAATTCAAACTAAACTCGGTATAGCTTAATTTTTTAATAATAAATAAATTAATAAATGGAGACAATAAAATAATGAAATATCCTGAATTTAATAAAATAGATTTTACACCTGAATATCATAAAACAAGTTTCGAAGAATGGAAAAATAATATCGAAAAAAATACCGGTATGAAGTTCGATAAATTAGTAGAAAAATCAATGGAAAATATTGATATTTCACCTATTAATTATGACGAAGAATATCAAAATTATGAACATTTAGGTTATACAGCAGGTATTGCACCTAATTTAAGGGGTCCTTATCCTACTATGTATGTAACTCGTCCTTGGACGATTAGACAATATGCAGGTTTCTCTACTGCTGAGGAATCAAATGCATTTTATAGAAGAAATTTAGCAGCAGGTCAAAAAGGATTATCAGTAGCATTTGATTTAGCTACTCATAGAGGTTATGATTCAGATCACGAGCGAGTAGTCGGCGATGTCGGAAAAGCTGGTGTAGCAGTAGATTCAATCCTCGATATGAAAATTCTCTTCGACAAAATCCCATTAGACAAAATGTCTGTATCAATGACTATGAATGGAGCTGTTCTACCTGTACTTGCTTTTTATATTATTGCAGCAGAAGAACAAGGCGTAGCTCAAGAATTGCTATCTGGTACAATTCAGAATGACATTTTAAAAGAATATATGGTGCGTAATACCTATATTTATCCACCAGAAATTTCAATGAAAATAATTTCTGATATTTTTGAATACACTTCTAAAAATATGCCTAAATTTAATAGTATTTCAATATCTGGTTATCATATGCAAGAAGCAGGTGCAACTGCTGATATTGAAATGGCATATACTTTAGCTGACGGTCTTGATTATGTTCGTTCTGGTATTAAAGCTGGTTTGCATATAGATGATTTTGCTCCTAGATTGTCATTCTTCTGGGCAATTGGCAAAAATTACTTTATGGAAATTGCTAAAATGAGAGCTGCAAGGATGCTTTGGGCTAAGCTAATGAAAGGCTTAGGAGCTAAAAATCCAAAATCTTTAGCTTTAAGAACTCACAGCCAAACTTCTGGCTGGAGCTTAACAGAACAAGATCCATTTGTAAACGTATCAAGAACTGCTATTGAAGCTATGGGTGCTGCTCTTGGTCATACTCAATCACTTCATACTAATGCATTAGATGAAGCTATTGCACTTCCTACTGATTTCTCAGCTCGTATTGCTCGTAATACTCAATTATTCTTGCAAGAAGAGACAGGAATTTGTAATGTAATAGATCCATGGGGTGGGTCATATTATGTAGAAGCTTTAACTAATGCCATAATGCATAAAGCATGGGAACATATAGAAGAAGTTGAGTCATTAGGTGGAATGGCTAAAGCAATAGAAACTGGCGTTCCAAAAATGAGAATAGAAGAAGCATCGGCAAGACGCCAAGCAAGAATTGATTCTGGCAAAGAAGCTATTATCGGTGTAAATAAATATAAATTAGACCACGAGGACCCAATTGATATTTTAGAGGTCGATAATACTGCCGTTAGAGAACAACAAATTAAGAGATTAAATGAATTAAAAGCTAATAGAAATAATGCCAAAGTACAAGAAGCTCTCGAAGCAATTACTAAATGTGCAGAAACAGGTGAAGGTAATTTACTTTCTCTTGCAATTGATGCAGCCAGAGAAAGAGCTAGCTTAGGTGAAATTTCTTATGCAATTGAAAAAGTAAAAGGGAGACATCAAGCTGTGATTCGTTCTATTAGTGGTGTATATAGTGCTGAGTATTCTGACAATGAAATTATTGATAGAGTAAGAAAATTAGCAGATGAATTTGAACAAAAAGAGGGCAGAAGACCTAGAATTTTAGTTGCTAAAATGGGTCAAGATGGTCATGACAGAGGAGCTAAAGTAGTAGCTACTGCATATGCAGATATGGGCTTTGACGTTGATATAGGACCTTTATTCCAAACTCCTGCTGAAACTGCTAAAATGGCTGTAGAAAATGATGTTCATATAGTAGGAGTATCTTCTCTTGCTGCTGGACATAAGACTTTAGTTCCAGCTCTACGTGATGAATTAAAAGCATTAGGTAGGGAAGATATTGTAATTGTTTGCGGTGGAGTAATCCCTGCTCAAGATTATGATTTCTTATACAAAAATGGAGCTTCTGCTATTTTTGGTCCTGGTACAGTATTACCAGTAGCTGCTGAAAAGATTTTAAAAGATCTTTTTAATAGAATATAATTTAGTATTAAAAATACAAAATAAAATAGGGGGTTGGTAATTACCAACCCCCATTTTATTTATTAATTTAATGGAATAAAAAGTTAAAATTCTTCTTTTAATAAATTAATTACTTCCTCAGAAGTTTTACAGTTTTTCAGAATTTTTAATCTATTTTCATCACATAAGAACCTAGATATTTTACTTAAAATTCTTAAATGTGATCCCACATTTTGCTCTCTTCCTAGGAGTAGGAAAGCTATATCAACTGGTTTATTATCTACTGATTCAAAATCAATTGGTTCTTTTAAAATTGCAACAGAACAAATTGTATCTTGTACAAAATTTGTTTTAGCATGTGGGATAGCAATACCATCACCTATGCCAGTCGATAGTAATTGTTCTCTATCGAAAATTGCTTTGCTTACTTTTTCTTTGTCTAATATTTTATTAGATTTTTCAGCTAAATCAATTAATTTAGTAATTAGGTCAGTTTTATCTTTTGACGTAATATTAATAGCAATTGATTGTGGATTAATAAAATTTGTAATATCCATATTGTTTTTATTCGATTCTAAGTTTTTCTCCAATTTGAAGAGCTTTATTTTTTGATCTTTTGTTAAATTTAGCAATTTCATCAACTGTCATATCAAATCTTTTGGCAATTTTTTCTAAAGTATCGCCCCTTTTGATAGTATAAAATTTTGATTGGTTTTTGATTTTCTTATTTGATTTACTATTGATGGATTGACTAAGAGGTGAAGATGTAGAATTACTCTTAATAGTAAGATTAGAATTAGCAAATACTACATCGTCTTTAATTTTGTTGGCGTTCCAATTTTTTAAATCTTCTTGACTAACATTATATTTATTTGCGATTGATTCAAGAGATTCGCCTTTTTTAACTTTATGAATTATATCTTTAGTATTATTATTAATATTTTTTGTCGAAGCGAAATTATTTGCATTGTTTTTAGTAGAATTTGAATTAGCTATTAATTGTAAGGTTTGGCCTGCATTAATTCTACCATTTTTAATATTATTAATTTCTGCTAAAGTATTTTGACTTATATTATATTGTTTTGATATTTCTGCTAAAGTTTCGCCACGCTTTACAATATGAGATGTAGGTGGATTATTTGTTAAAGCTGGTTTAGATTTCGGTGAATCATTCATTACAAGGTCAGATTGAGTATTTTGATTTGGTATGATAATTTTCAATACTTTCCCATATTTTAATGATTTTCCAATTTTATTATTTGCTTTAATATCAGAAATTGTAACTCCATATTTTTGTGCAATTGAGGATAGACTTTCGTTTCTCTTTACCTTATGCCTAATAATTTTAGAAGTATTATTTGTAACTGTTTTATTCGAAGAGTTGTCAGCAACATTTACTTTAAAATCACCAGCTGGACTTACTCTTAGAATTTGACTTTCTTTAATTCTATCATCATCAGCAGGTAAACCATTAATTTCCTTAATTTCGCTTGGTGTCATTCCATATTTAATTGCGATAGTATAAATTGTTTCACCTTTAGCTACTTTGTGAGTAGGATATTTGCTATATTTCTTTTGTAATTCTTTTGAAAGTGGTTTAACTGTACTTGACGAGTTATCATTAATTAGGCTGACATTTTTAGGTGCAATTTTATTACTATTATTAGTATTATTATTGCTTACAATTGTTTCGTCAGCATCAATATCTGCAACCTTTCCAACTGGAATTTTTATTTTAGTTCCTATTGATAATCTTCCTTTCTGTTTTACTCCAGGATTAGCAGTAGCTAATTGTTTTATTGTGATTCCATATTTTTGAGCAACTGAAGCTAATGTTTCTTTTTTTCTTGATGTTGAATAAACTATCCATGGCATTTTTTCATCTGCATTTAGTTTATTAAAATTTAGAGAAAAATCTTTAAAAGTGCCATAAGGTATTTTTACTTTATATTCAGCTAAATCAGCTGGTGTAGCTCCATTAATAAGTTCAGGGTTAAGCTCTTTAATTTCTTTTTCGCTTACGTTAGCAGCTTTTGCTATTGCGCTAAGAGCAACTGGTTCGTCAAGTGTGAAAATATCGTATTTGTATTCAGGTTCGAAATTAATACTATTTTTATCAATTCCAAATTTTTCTAGGTTATAAATGATTTTTGTAATAGCTATGAACATAGGTACATAACCACGAGTTTCTCTTAAGTTAAGAGCATCCATTACAGACCAATAGTTTAAGCTATCAGTAGCTTTTACTCTTTTCATTGCTCCACGTATTCTACCAGGACCGGCATTATAAGCAGACATTGCTAAATACCAATCTCCAAAGTCTTCGTGAAGGTCTTTCAAATATTTCATAGCAGCGCGAGTTGATTTTTCAGGATCTCTTCTTTCATCTAACCAAATTGAAGGTCTTGTATTTAAGTTATAATCTTGTCCAGTCCTTCTCATAAATTGCCATAATCCAACTGCTCCAGCTCTTGAAACAATATTTGGATTTAAACCGCTTTCGAAAGTAGACACCATAATTATTTCTTCTGGCATTCTTTCTTCGCGTGCGATTCTTTTCATCATGGGAAACCATTTAGAGGATTTTGATAATATTTTATTAAGAAAAGCTTTTCCTGCTGGTTTCTCTGTCAGAAAAATGATTGATCTATCTACTAATTCATGGCTATCGAGTGGGATTACCATATTGCTTGGTAGAGTCAATGTAGGGAGTGGTTTGTGATTTTTTAATTCGACATTTATATCGGGAGTAGTTTGAATTTTTTCAAATTCTTGAAACAATTGATCTCTTACCAAGACCATCGCAGTATTATCGTCAAGCTCATCGATGCTTTTTACATAAGTTTCGTAATCGTCAATAATTGATTGAGCTAGCTCAGCGAACTCTTCATTTTCTTCAATTCCTTCATAAGAAGCGGCTCTATTTAGAATTTCAATAGCATGTTCAAAAAATCTTGCAGCATTAACTGTATCTTTCTTTTGAATTAGTTTTAATGCCTGAAGATATTTTTGCTTTGAGCGATTCAAAATATTATTAATCGTTTTTTGTTGAGTCTTTTTTAAGGAAGAATTGTTGTCGAGTTCAGAATACTCATCAGGAAATTTAATCATATTCTGATTTTGGTAATTCTGATTTTCTTGTTGAGTATCATTTTTCTGATTAAGTAATTTTTCTGCTTTTTTTTGTTTTCTTACTTGGTAATCAGATTGCCCATAATTTGAGGTGGATGTACCGATTATTAGCGCAAAAAGAATTAATATTTTAATATTAATTCGATTAGCGAAAAATTTCGCTTTATTTCGCCTAAATAATAGTTTCATTTTTAGTTCCTTACTTTTTGGCATAAATTAATTTGCAATTTATTAATAAATATTGAATTAATCAAATATTTCAAAAAAAAATAATATCTAATATCACTTTAACTATATGTGATATTAGTAGCTTGTCTGTATTAAAGTGTTAGTAAATATTCGCTAAAATTAAGCTCCTCTTTTTTAGTAGATGAAATTATAATTATTTTATTATTATGTGATTTGGTTATATAATTTATAAAATTGTTTTTACTCTGCTCATCAATATTTTCAAAAGGTTCATCAAAAAGATTTATATTAGACTCGAAAATTAGATTTAGGTTTAATTTAAATTTACTAATTGTACCAGTTGATAATTGATCGATCCTTTTATTGTAAAAATCTCTCAAAGAAAATAAATCTAATAATGTTTCTAATTTATCATTATCTATATTTTGTCCTTTTAATTTACTAATTATAAAATAATTTTCTTTTGGAGTTAATTCTGGAACAAAATTAATATATGGTGCTGAAAATGTGATTCTATTTTGTACGTTGATTTTTGAATTAATCGGTGTATGATTTTTATGATATTCAATTTTACCTAGTTGTGGTTTCAAAATGCCTGCAATTAGTTTTAGCAATGTAGATTTTCCACTTGCATTTTTCCCAAATAAGCCATAAATATTATTTTGATAAAAAGTACTATTAAAATTATTAATTACGTATTTATCATCATATCTATATGAAATATCATTCAGAATTATTGAGTCTATCATTATTTTGTTTTTTCTATAGAAAATTTACCTGTAGAGATAATTTTATCAATATTGCTAAGTTTGTAGAGATAGATACCATTTCTAAAATCTTCGGGAATAGCAAACCAAATAGCTACTCTGTAATTTTCGATTAATCCTATATTAATAATATTACTATATAAACAATTATTATCAATGTTATAAATTGAAAGATGTATTTTATCATTTAAATAATCTGTAGGGATAGGAAAGGCTATAAAATCAGTTTCGCCTGTATATGGAATAGGAAATACTGATTCGTTTGTTTTGATTTGACTTCCAGTATTTTCAAATATTTTTATTTTAAGATTTTCTTCGTCCTCAAATTTTAGGCAATATTCATTATTAAGTACTTTTCTATCACAATTTTGATTTAAAGATTCAAAAATATTGAAAGAGAATTTGTCATATTCTAATTCATTATTGATTAAATAATCTTTATTATTATTTAAAATAATAAAATCTAGTGTGTCTTTATCTTTATCAAGCGAAAATGGAAAATACACTCTAATAGGATAGAAAGAGTATGGGAATATGTTGTTATAATACATTAGCGATGGTATGGAATAATCGCCATAATAGGCGAATTTCATAGGTTCTAAAATGTTTACATCTTTGTAATATGGAGCAATATAACTTTTATTACCGGTATGATATAGCCATTCTGTCATATCGAATAATTCTTTATCGAGGTTTGTATTAAATGTTTCTTTAAGTGTTTCATTTAGAATTTTATAGTTATTTTCATATTTGTTTGCATTTTCCCAAATATTTTTCAAAAAAGAATAATCATTATAAGTCTCAAAAATTTTGATAAATAAACTCACCCATAAATATCCATGCGTAGGATCAGAGGATAAAAGGCTATATTTGGGTAGCTCTGAAATAAATTTATCGATATAATATTTATAGTCTTTCACTTCGGGGAAGATCCAATATTCAAGTAATGTACTTGACATTTCAGCAATAAATTGGATATTGTAAGAATAAGTTGGGTAAGATAATTGGACAGAATGATTAAATTCATGTGCTGCCGTTACTTTCATTGCTTCAATTCCGAATGTATTATAGGTTTGTTCAAATTTTCCATTTGAATTGAATGAGCTATCTGTCGGACTATAATTATTATCAATAACGATATATGATGTAATATCTGGAGAAAATTCTGTATAAGTGAGTCCATAATATGCATTATTGCCTTTGCCTAATTCACAGACATAAATGTCATAAAGAGAATTACCACCTAAATGTGCATCAGAGTTAGGTGGTCTTAACCCAAGAATATTAATTTGGTAATTATAGACAAAGTCATAATAATAAGCCACAGAATCGATATAATCAGGGATTCCATTCTGATTATTATCGATATTTTCAACGGCATCATAACCTGTAATGGAATAGTGAATATAAAAATGATTTGCTGGTGATTTGACAGCTAATGGCAAGATGTCATCTTTTCTTTCTAAGAGGATATCATCTTTGAAATTTTCTATACCAAATAATCTCTTTGAAATTATGGATTTATCTTTACTAAAAGTTCCACATTTACGTTCGATTAAATCAGCAGGAGAATCAGTAATAAAGATAAATAATATACAAATTATATTAAAAAATAGGGTTTTATTAGGATTAAAATTCATTTTTATCTAAAAAAGAGTATTGATTATATTCAATACTCTTTTTAATTAATAAATATTATAAAATGTTAATAATTATCT
>CALLXS010000088.1 GCA_937875295.1 uncultured bacterium
CGTTCTAAATAATATAGCTTTAAGAGGACAATTAGGAGCTGGCTATACAAATGAAAATTTAGATAAAAATTTAGCTACTGATTTTCAAGATTATTCTTTAAATAAAATGGAAGTTTCTTTTTCCCCTGGTATTAGATTTAACATTGCAGCTACAGGAAACTTAGTTTTATATACTGGCATTGAAGGTAGTTATAAATATTCTTATCAAAAAGAAATCGGGAAAAATTTCAAGGATATTTCTAATTTAACAAAAACTAATTATTTCGGTGCCGGTGGCTTTTTGGGAGTAGAATGGTTTGCATTTAATAGAGTAAGTCTAAGTGCAGAATATAATGTTAGTGCTATTTGGAGCAGTGGAAAGAATATAATTGAATCTACTTCACAATATATTGAAAATAAATCACCAAATGCTTTAAATATTGATTTTGGACAAACAAAAGGAATCTTAGTCATTTCTTTTTATTTCTAATTAACATTAGAAAACTCATACATAAAATAAATAATGAAAATATATAATGCAGAATTCATAGGTGGTACTGATACAATTGGTAATTTACCTATTACAAATTTGCCAGAAATTGCTTTTGCCGGACGCTCAAATGTTGGGAAATCTTCACTCATTAATAATTTAGTAAATAGAAAAAATTTAGCTCATACAAGTTCTAATCCCGGAAAGACTCGTCAGATTAACTTGTTTAATATTGAAAATAAGTGGTGTTTAGTAGATTTTCCCGGTTATGGGTATGCTGCTGTATCAAAGAAAGATAGACAAAAATGGGGCGAAATGATTAAGAATTATTATTTAACGAGAGATGATTTTAAATTTACTTGTTTATTAATTGATTCACGGCACGACCCTCTTGATAGCGATTTAGCAATGTTAGAATGGTTAGAAAATTCCGGCATAAAATATTTAGTTATTCTTACTAAGTGTGATAAAATTTCATCTGAAATGATAACTGCTCGTAAAAAGCAATTAGATGATTATCTTCAATTTTGCTCAAATAATATTGAAGTATTGCCTTATTCGTCAATTTCTTCTTTAGGAAAGAATGAATTAAAAGCAATAATTAATAAAAATATTTAAGAAATAATATTATAAAAATAATGAATGACTATAGTGATATAATAAAATATACAATTAAAGAAAGCATCGAGACTAAAGAGAAAATACTCACTAATTTAACCACTCAAATAAATCAAATTGGTAATTTTTTAGCAGATGCAGTAAGTCAAAATAAAACATTATTATTTTGTGGAAATGGTGGAAGTGCTGCCGATGCACAGCATATAGTAGCAGAACTTGTTATTAGATATCGCAGTAATATTAATCGGAGAGCAATTAAAGCTATAGCTTTGACTGTCGATCCATCAATTATGACTGCTGGTGGCAATGATATTGGATTTGATAATATTTTTGCTAGAGAAGTAGAGGCATATTCTTCTAAAGGTGATGTACTAATTGGAATAAGCACTTCTGGTAATTCATCAAATGTAAAAAAAGCAATTGAATATGCAAATTCAAATGGTGTAAGCACTATTGCACTTTTAGGTGGTAACGGTGGCGATATAAAAGGAATAAGCACTATGGAGATAATAGTACCATCAAATATAACTGCAAGAGTACAAGAATCTCATATTATGATTGGTCATATTTGGTGTGATATTATTGAAAGAAAATTATTTCCAGATTTATTCTAATTTATTAAAAATTCAAAAAAAAGCTACAATGATTAGGTAATCTTGTAGCTTTTGTTATAAATATACTAATTCCTAATTACAATTCATTTCCTGAATTAATAATACTAATAAATTGTTCTACTTTAAGGGAAGCACCACCAACTAAAGCACCATTTACATTTTCGATTCCAAAAATTTCTTTTGCATTCTTTTCATTTACTGATCCTCCATATTGTATAATGATATTTTTACCATTAATTGGGTATTGTTGTACCAAGTAATTACGTAAATAATTATGAGTCTCATATATCTGCTCAGCATTAGCTGTTACACCTGTTCCAATTGCCCAAATTGGTTCATAAGCAATTATAATATTACTCATTTGTTCATCTTTTAGCTCAGCTAAAGATTCATCTAGTTGATTTTTTAATATTTCAAATGTGAATTTATTTTGTCTTTCTTGTAAAGTTTCTCCGATGCATAGGATTGGTTTTAAATTATCATTTAGCAAAGCTTTAATCTTTAAATTAATAAATTGATTTGCTTCATTGAAATATTGCCTTCTCTCAGAATGACCTACTATACAATACTCACAATTAAAATACTTAAGCATAGGTGTAGAAATTTCGCCAGTATATGCACCTTTGCTTTCATAATGACAATTTTGTGCTCCTAATTTAATAATTGAATTTTCAATAGCATTAGATGCAGCTTCAATATTAATAAATGGGGGGCATACAATTATTTCAATATTTTTATTTAAAGTAATTTTATTTATCTGTTCTTTTATTCCATTAATTAAATTAATGGTATCTTTGGCATTGGTATTCATTTTCCAATTACCAGCTATAATAAGTTTTTTCATCTTTGTTCTCCGATTACTTTATATATTTTGTAATATGTTAATTTTTCATTTGATTCGAAACCAAATCCTTTAATAATTTCTTTTGGAGATGTAATTCTAACGAATTCATCTGAAAACAATTTTCTTTCTTTATTATTCCATTTCAATTTAGATGTTTCTAATTTTGTGAAATTTGAGTCTGATACTACTTCTACATTTCCGAATGCAGTCATATCATTTGTATTATCTTCAATTATTGCACTATCTGCTTTTAATACGCTTAATCTTTTAAAGCTATTTTGAGAAAAGAAATAAACCTTTAAATTATGCTTAAGCAAGGTGATTTTTTTATTTGAATATGTATATCCTGAATCAGCAAAAAGCTCAGCTTTAGTAAAAATTGAGTCTACAAATTTAACATTTATTTTTGCAATTGATTGTTCTGGCTTATCAGTTAAATCTCCTGCTGAAAAAGTATTTGTTTCTTCGCTATTGCATGATATTAATAATATCAAAATTGATAAAATAATAAATTTATTTTTCATAAAGTTATTGATTAATAAACTGGAATAAATTATATGTTTTATCAATAAATTTAGCTGCTTCGCTTAATTTAATTTGTGTAGCAGAATCGCTTTTTGCTTCTGATGGATTAGGGTGAGTTTCAAAGAAAACTCCGTTTACTCCGACTGCAATAGCTGCCTTTGTAAGTGGAAGTAGAAACTGAGGTTTTCCACCAGATTCAGTATTTAATGAAGGTTGTTGCAAAGAATGAGTAGCATCATAAATAATAGGATAATTAGATTCTTTCATTATTGCAATACTTCTAAAATCGACTACTAAATCGTGGTAACCGAAGCAAGTACCTCTTTCAGTCAATATAATTTTAGAATTACCAGCTTTTTCTGATTTCACTGCAGCTTTTAGAGCATCCTCTGGAGCCATAAATTGAGCTTTTTTAATATTCACATATTTCCCGGTTTGGGCAGCTCGTTCAATTAAATCTGATTGTCTTGCTAAAAAAGCAGGAATTTGAATAACATCAATATTTTCGGAAAAAGAATCAATTTCATTTATAGAATGAAAATCGGTTGTGATAGGAATGTTAAATTCTTTTTTTATTTCTTCTAAATATGAAACTGCTATCTCATCTCCAATACCAGAGAAACTACCAAAAGAAGTTCGATTTGCTTTACGGTAAGAAGATTTAAATATAAAATTAATATTTTTATTCTCAATTGAATTTAAAAGTACTTCAGCTGTTTGCTTAAGCATTTCTTTGTTTTCAATTAAGCATGGTCCTGCAATGATTGTAAATTTATTGAAATCCATTTAAATTAAGGAAAAATATCTTAGTTAAAAGTTATAATAAAATTAAATAATCTACAAATATAATTATTCTATAATACTTTATTATTACAATTTTATAATATTTTCTGATTTACTTGTTATGTTATAATTAAATAATGCGAATATTTTCGTATTTTTGCTATTTATATTTTAAATTAGTAAATAATTGATTTTATAAAATGAAACTTGATGTATTTATAAATCCAAATTTTATTGAAAAAGAAGAGCAATTCGATAAAAGTCTTGTATTAATGATTGACGTTTTGCGAGCAAGTTCTACTATTTGTGCAGCTATTTACAATGGTGCAAGCGAAGTAATTCCAATAGAATCAATTGACAAAGCAGTGCAAATTTACAGTAGCTTAAGCAAGGATAAAAGATTTTTAGGCGGAGAGAGAAATGGATTAAAACCATCAGGATTTGATGGAGGAAATTCACCATCAGAATACACTCTTGAAAATATTAAAGGAAAAATAATAGTACTTACTACTACTAATGGCACTCATATTTTTCAAAAAGCCAAAGATGCTTCTGCTAAAGTAATTGTTGGATTTGTAAATATTAGCGAAGTAATACAATTTGTGAAAAAATATTGTGATGAAAATGAAATCAATCAAATTAGTATACTTTGCGCTGGGAATAATGGTAGAATTTCGTATGAAGACACTCTTTGTTCAGGTGCAATAATTGAGAAATTAACACCTTTATTTAATGATTTAATTTTAACAGATTCATCAAATTTAGCAAAAAATTTATATAATATTCATAAAGATAATATAAATGAATTTATATATACTTTAGACCATAGCAAACACCTTAAAGAAATTGGATTGGGAGAAGATATTGAGATTTGTATATCGACTGATAAATATCCTGTAGTTCCAATAATTATAGGAAATAGCATAAAAAAAATTGAATAAAATATTTAATTCCGGGGGGAAGTAAATGGCAAAAAACCAAGATGATGTGGTACTTCATAAAGTGCCAAATCCAAAAAATAAAGCTAATAATAATTCCAAAACTAATTTAAAATCAAATAACACTTCTAAAAAGTCAGGAAATAATAAGGTAGATACGTCAAAATTTGATAATCAATTTAAAAAGAA
Source organism: uncultured bacterium (assembly GCA_937875295.1). Lineage (GTDB taxonomy): Bacteria > Bacteroidota > Ignavibacteria > Kapaibacteriales > UBA2268 > CALLXS01. The sequence continues at coordinate 4,981 of CALLXS010000088.1, forward strand.
TATTAAAATTCTCGCAATATTGATTATGGTAATTTCATTTTTTATTTTATTATCACTTATTTCTTATTCGCCAAGCGATGAAGCCTTTTTAAATATTAAAGCAAAAGATTTAATAGGACTTCTTAGAGATAATGAATCAATGATTTCTCGTACTGAAGCCACAAGTAATTGGCTAGGTTTAATAGGGGCTTTTATTGCAAATTATCTCTATAATTTCACTTTTGGTTATGCTGCTTTGATATTACCAATTATATTTATTTATTGGGGATATGAATTATACAAAACTCAGAAAATTTCTGAAAAAACCCTAAAATATACTATGCTATCTTTAATTTTAGCTCTTGTAATTTCTGGGTTGTTAGGTACAATTTATAAACTCGGTTGGATACCATCTTTATCAAAAGAATTTTATGGAATTGTCGGAAATTATATTTCAACAATACTTAATGGAATGATCGGTGGGCTTGGAGCGATTTTTATTTATTTAGTTATCTTATTTCTAACTATTTATTTTGGTTTCGGGTATAAATTTAACCATGCAAAAGAGTTAATGAATAAAGCTTCAGAAGTAGATACAGCAGAAATTAAAAACAAAATGAGTTATATTTCTTCTCCTTATCGTAAGCTAAGAGATTTCTTTAGTAAAGATACTGTAATTGAAGAAGACAGTAATGATAATAATCCTATTAAAAATGAAATTAATAATAATGATTCAATAATTGATAATGAGATAAATGATAATTCAAATTTAAAGAACAAAGATTTCGATAATATTAATAGTAGTAATAGTTCAATAGAGGATAAATATCAGCGAAAAATTCGTAATTACAACCCAAATATTAGTACAAATATAAGCGGAAATGATAATTTTGCTGCCAAAATTGTACGTCAAAATCTTGATTTTAAAAGAAAAGACATCGATGATGATATTTTATTAAGCGATAACAATTCCGAATCAGGATTTGTAGGTCTAAGAAATAATCGTAATATTGGTAATCAACAAATAAGTAATGATAATGAAATAATTGAAGAAAATATCGATTTTGAAGATCAATATGAAAACAATAATATTCAAAGTGATAATGAATTTCAAAATATTGACGAAAATCAACAAAATGAGAGTTACTATGATTCTGACGTTGATTTAAATAAAGAAATACCAGCATATACTAGTGAAGTTGTATTAGATTCTAAAGAATTAGAATCTTTTAATAAACCAATAATTTTAGAGAATGAAAAAGTAGAAATAAATCCTATAAATTATGTGAAGAGCAATCAAAATGCTCCTATCACAGAAAATAATTCCAAAGGATTACATATTTACGTACAAGATCCCTTAGAAATAGAGGAAGTAAAAAATATTCCTACTTCGCCTATTTCAGTTGCAATTTTAGATCAAAAAATTAATTACAATACACCAAAAATAAATTTATTAGCATCATCTGATGAAAATCTTCAAATTGATGAAGAAGAATTAAAGATGAATGCGAAAATATTGCAAGAGAAATTAGAAACTTTTAATATTGCAATAGAAAATCTAGAAATTACACCTGGTCCTGTAGTTACTCAATATGAATTTGTTCCAGCCCAAGGTATTAAAATAAGCAGAATTGAGAGCTTATCAGATGATATAGCTATGGCTCTGAAAGCTCGAGGAATTAGAATCATAGCCCCAATTCCCGGAAAAGGTACAGTAGGATTAGAAATTCCTAATCTAAAACCAATAATGGTTAGATTTAGTTCATTACTTAAATCAGCAAAGTTTTATGATAATAAATTTACTTTGCCTATTGCTTTAGGCAAAACTATAAATGGAGAGGTATATATATCAGACTTAGCGAAGATGCCTCATTTACTTATAGCTGGAGCTACCGGTTCAGGTAAATCTGTAGGAATTAATACAATAATTTCCTCATTATTATTTAGATTACATCCACGTGATTTGAAATTTGTAATTATTGACCCGAAAAAAGTTGAATTAAGACAATATGAAGCATTAGAAAATCATTTTCTTGCTATTTCTCCGGATATTGATGAACCAATAATTACTGACCCAGCTGATGCTGTAATAATTCTAAAAGCATTAGTAGCAGAAATGGAAAAACGCTATGATATTCTTTCAGTAGCAAAAGAAAGAAATATATCTGATTATAATAGGAAAATAACAGAAGGCAATCTACGTGATTCCGATAAGTTTTTACATCGTAGGATGCCTTATATTGTTTGTATTATTGATGAATTAGCAGATCTTATGCTTACTGCTAAAAAGGAGATTGAAAATCCAATAGTTAGACTTACACAATTAGCCAGAGCAGTTGGGATTCATTTAATAGTTGCTACTCAAAGACCATCAGTCGATGTCATCACAGGTTTGATTAAATCAAATATTCCAGCAAGAGCTTCATATTTAGTGGCTTCCAAAATTGATTCACGAACAATTTTAGATATGGGTGGAGCTGATCAATTGCTTGGTAATGGCGATATGCTATTTTTACCTGCCGGAGCACCAAAACCTGAAAGAATTCAAAATGCTTTCATAAGTTCAGACGAAGTAGAAGCTATTTGTAATTTTATTGGAAGTCAAAAGGGATATTCAGAACCTTATTATTTACCAAGTGTAAATGAAGAAATTGCTGAAGTTGAAGACATAGATAAAAATGATAGAGATCCATTATTTGCCGATGCAGCAAGAATTGTTATTGATATGCAAAACGCATCAGTATCATTAGTACAAAGAAGATTAAAAGTTGGATATGCAAGAGCTGGTCGAATTATTGACCAATTAGAAGCCGCAGGAATAATAGGTCCGTATGATGGAAGTAAATCTAGAAATGTTTTTCTTGATTCTACGTCTCAATTAGAGTCAATATTATAAAAAATAAATTGTTGAGAATTGTTATGAAAAAGAAAGACTTAAATATTGTTTTTATGGGAACTCCAGATTTTGCTGTTCCTACCTTAGAAAGATTAAATAGTTTATACAATGTGATTTCAGTAGTAACTGTTCCAGATAAAATAAAGGGCAGAGGAAATCATTTATCGCATTCGGAAATAAAAGTAAAAGCTCAAGAATTAGGTTTACGGCTACTGCAACCAAACAATCTAAATAGCGAGAGGTTTATAAATGAAATAACTGATTTAAAACCTGATTTAATTGTAGTAGTTGCATTTAGAATTATACCACCTTCTATATATAAAATACCAAAATTAGGTGCATTTAATATTCATGCAAGTTTATTACCGAAATATCGTGGAGCTGCTCCAATTAATTGGAGTATTATTAATGGTGATAAAATATCAGGATTAACTACATTTTTATTGAAAGAAAAAGTAGATACCGGTGATATTCTTCTTCAAGAAGAAACCAGAATTAATAGTAATATGACTTTTGGAGATTTATATGAAAAATTAAAAATATCCGCTCCTGCTATTGCTGTCGATACTATTGAATTACTTAAATCTGGTAGATATAATGCTATAAGTCAAGATCATACTTTAGCTACAAATGCCCCAAAATTATTTCCTGCAGATTGTGAAATTAACTGGAATAACTCAGCTAAACAAGTTAAAAACCTAATTAATGGGACTTCACCTACTCCAGGAGCTTGGACTATTTTTAATGGGAAAAGAATAAAGATATTAAGAGCTGAATTAGGTACAGGAAGACAATTAAATATTGGAGCATACGAGATCAGTAAGAATAATTGGAAAGTAGGGTGCGGGGAAGATAATATTGATATTTTAGAAATACAATTACCTGGTAAAAAACCTCAGAAATTTATTGATTTCTTAAATGGTTGGAGAGGTGAGAATACAGGTAATTTTAATATATAAAATATTTTATATATTCAAATAAAAATAAATTCTAAACGTGTCTAATTTAATATCAAGTAATATTTCTTATATTTTTTAAAAGGATAATGTATGACAGTTTTCAAAAATGAAGGCTACGCCGACTATTCAACAAAAGAAGCATTTGATAAACAAAAAAATGCAATTAATGAAGTAAATAATAATCTTGGGAAAGAGTATCCTAATATTATAAATGGTAATGAAGTATTCACCGAGAAAAAAACTATTTCAATAAATCCCGGAAATACTGATGAAGTAATTGGTATTTTCCAAAAATCTGGAAAAGATGACGCTGAGAAAGCAATCCAAGCTGCTGCTGAAGCATTTGAAACTTGGAAATATGTGCCAGCTGAAGAAAGAGCAGCATATTTTTTTAAAGCTGCAGACATTGTACGCAAACGCAAAACAGAAATTATTGCTTGGATGATTAAAGAAGAAGGCAAAAATTATCTGGAAGCAGATGCTGATTGCTCTGAAGGTATTGATTTCCTTGAGCTATATGCAAGAGAAGGTTTAAGATATTCTCAAAAACAACCTGTAACTCCTTGGCCTGGTGAAGAAAATGAATACTTTTATATTCCTTTAGGAGTTGGAATAGTAATTCCACCTTGGAATTTCCCATTTGCAATTATGCTTGGTATGACTACAGCTGCGATAGTTTCTGGAAATACTGTTGTTCTAAAACCATCTTCAGACGCTCCGATGATGGCTTGGCTATTTGTTGATATTATGCGTGAATTAGGCTTACCTAAGGGCGTATTAAACTTTTTAGTAGCGAGTGGTGGCGAAGCTGGTGATTATTTAGTAGAGCATCCAAAAACTCGTTTTATATCTTTTACAGGCTCAATGGACGTTGGCTTAAGAATTAATGAATTAGCTGCAAAGAAATCTCCTGGACAAATTTGGATAAAAAGAGTAATCGCAGAAATGGGAGGTAAGGATTCAATTATCGTTGATAATGAAGCAGATATTGATGAAGCAGCTAAAGGTGTAGCAGTAGCTGCATTTGGATTCCAAGGTCAAAAATGTTCAGCTTGCTCTCGTGCAATTGTAGATGCAAAAGTGTATGATGAATTTGTAAAGAAACTAAAAGTAGAAGTTGAGAAATTCCAAATTGGATTACCTGAAGATAACTTTTATTCTGGTCCTGTAATTAACGAAAAAGCTGAAAAATCAATTTTAAATTATATAGAAATTGGTAAAAAAGAAGGTAAATTAATTCTCGGTGGTGAAAAAGCTCCTGGATTAAAAGGCTTTTATATTAAACCAACTGTAATTATAGATATTGATCCTATGGCAACAATTTCTCAAGAAGAAATTTTTGGACCTGTACTAGCAGTAATTAAAGCTAATGATTATGATCATGCTTTGCAAATCGCTAATAATACTCAATATGGATTAACTGGCGCTGTATTTACTAAGAATGAAGATAAATTAAATAGAGCTGTAAAAGAATTCCATGTTGGCAATTTATACTTAAATAGAAAATGTACTGGCGCTATGGTTGATGTGCAACCATTTGGTGGATATAATATGAGTGGTACATGCTCAAAAGCAGGAAGTAGAGATTATTTAGCATTATTTACTCAAGGCAAATCTGTTGCAAAAAAAATAATTAAATAATTAATAATTATATAAATTCTTATAATACAAAATCCGCATTTAATTTTAAATTAGTGCGGATTTTTTTTTATATTTAAAAAACATACTAAAATTTAATCATCCAAATTGGGATATATCCTTCAGTTTTAATGATCTTTTGACCTTCATTACTAATCACCCAATCAATAAAGTCTTTTTCAATTTTATTTGCAGTTTTTACGGTATAAAAATATAAATATCTATTTAGAGGATATTTATCATTCATTACATTTTCTTCAATTGGCTCTATTCCATCAATAAACAAATGTTTTACATCTTTAAAAGTACCAATCCCACCAAATCCAATAGCATTTGGATATTCTTTAATTGATGTAAGGACTTCATCAAAAGTAGCTTTTTGAATTGCATTTTTTGTGAAATCTTTTCCTTGTAGAATATGTTCTTTAAAAAATAAAAGAGTACCTGACATTGGATTGCGTATTATTGGAATAATTTTAGCATCTTTTCCATTAATATCTTTCCAATTAGTGATACTGCCCTCAAATATACCTTTTAATTGTGAAGATGTTATGTTATCTATTGGGTTTTTATTCGATACATATACACTTACAGCATCTCTTGCAATTAAATATGATAATGCGATGGTATAATATTTCTCAGCAATATTTTTTATTTCTTCGTTAGTAAGTTTTCTTGATGAAATTGCAATATTACATTCTCCTCTGCTTAAAGCTTTGATTCCAGCTGTAGAACCACCTCCGCTAACATATATAGAGATCCCTGGATTAGCAATCATATATTCTTGAGCCAATTTTTCTACTAATTTTAGCATAGTGTCAGAACCTTTAATGCTGAAAGAAGCAAATTGTTTTGGTACAGGGGTGCAACTAAATATAAATAGAATGCAAATTATAAGGGATTGATTCAGGATTTTAATTTTATATTTCATATTGTTGTTTTATTTTTGATAGGTCTTACTGATTTTGAAAAAATTAAATAATTACCATTAAAAGATATTAATAATCGTGTACTCAAAAGTTCTAAAATAGTAGGTTCAATATAAGGTAAACCTTTGCTTGCGTAATATACAATATATTTATCATTTAAATCTTGAATTTTATTCAACTTATCAAAATCAATTTTATTATTTGAAATTTCTATTAATGAAACAATTGGTTTGAAGTTTTCCTGCTTTAAATACCATTTTAACTGCGGATATAGTGAGTCTCCATCATTTTGTTTATGATAAAGATAAATAAAAGATTTAGCTCCCATACTTTTCAAATATGAGATTGAATTTTTAGCTGTAAAATTAATTTTTGGATCTATGAAGACATTATTATAAATTGTTTTGGAGAACAATAAAATTGACAAGATAGCAATAAAACTATAAGAAGTAATGAATTTTGATATTAGTTGTGTTTGTTTTTTATTAAGCAATAAAATTATTAACGGCAGAACTGCTATCACGCTTAAGGTTATAATATAAGAAGTGGATAATAAATTTAAATTATTAGATTTTATTGATATTCTTAAAGTCGAAAAAGAAGACCATAGAAAACATGCAATTCCAAAATATATTAGAGATATTAAACTTAATTTTGATAAATTGTTTTTGCTGATTTCACTAAATGTATAAACTAAAATTAATATTAACGGTGGTATTATATATGTGGAATAATGAGGATTCTTAGTTTGTGAAAATGAAAATGTAAAGAATATTGCTAAAAACCATAAAATAATATTAATTAAGAAGTAATTATTTTGATAATTTCTTTTTATTGAATTATAATTATTTTTTATCGCTTTGGGAGAAAAGATTAAATAAAATATTATTGGTAAAAATATAATTAAAGTATTTAAGTAGTAAAATACACCACTATCTCTTGTATTTCCTTCTACAACTGAGTTAATATGAGTAGGGAATAATGCAGATGTAAAAGCATGACCATAAGTGTTAATCATATAAATATACCATGGTGATGCTAAGATAATTCCAATCAAGGATGCAAAAATGAGTGCATATTTCTTTTCTTTTAACTCATTAGATAATAAAAAAATTAAAACAAATAAAATAGGGAATAGTGAAATTGTATTTTTAGTTAATATAGCAAATGCAAACGTTACTGAGTAAAGAATAGAGTAAATTAAATTTTTTTTCTTATCATTTTCGAAATATATTTTACAAATTAAATAGAAACAAGCAATAATAAACATATTTAGAGGTATTTCAGTCATTGCTTGCCGAGAGAAATTATTCCAAACTAATGTGGCAGATAGTAGCAAAGGAGACAAAATAGCCCATTTCCTTGGTAAAAATAGAATTGAAATATTATAAATAAGAATGGCTGAAATAATAGAACATAGAACAGAAAAAAATCTTATTGCAAATTCATTGACGCCAAATATTTTCATAAAAAAGTATGTAGCCCATATGGTAAGTGGCGGAGGAGAAGAGGAATATAATCCTCCAAGTGCTTCATTGGTCTGGTCAAAATAATTTCCTGATTCAAATATTGAATATGCTCTCCATGCATATAAGCCTTCGTCCCATGGCTGAATTTCGAAATTGCCAACATTTACTATTAAATTAATTATAATAGCAAAAAAAACAACTAAATGTAAGTTTTGTTTTCCTTCTTCCATTTATATTCACATTTCTAAATTAGATTTCTGATTAGAAAACCAATTGAACTTAGTAATCCATGATAAATTATTAATTTCCCAGTCCCACCTAAAATTTCGTTAAGTTGAGCACCTTGTTTAATTTTTATTCCTTTACACAATTTTATAGCAAAGGGAATACTTAATAATGGTAATAAATATGATGAATAACCATCTTTTATAAATAATATTACAGGTACTAAATAAGCGAGTATCATAATAAAGTAATATAATTTAAGTGAATTATTTTTACCAATTTTAACTTGTAATGTATTTTTATTTGCTATTATATCAGTATCAATATCACGATAATTATTCACACCTAGTAAATTAGTAGAGATTAATCCAGGACCAAAAGAAGCTATAAAAACCGTCATATTCATTTCTAAAGTGATTGCGTAATAAGTCCCACAGACAGCAGCAATACCAAAGAAAGCTAAAACAAAACCATCGGCAAGTCCATTATAAGCTAGTGGGTAAGGACCACCAGTATAAGAATAAGCAAAAATTAATGACAATACGCCGATTAACAAAATAATTAAATCTGAATAATAAATTATAATAAGCCCAAGTATTGAAGTAATTATAATTAGAATTATTACTCCTGCATACATTTCTTTTAGTAAAATTAGTCCGGAAGCTACCATTCTTTTTGGACCTATTCTTTCAGAAGTATCAGCTCCTTTTTTATAATCAAAAATTTCATTTATAAAATTAGCAATTATTTGAATTAAAACTGAACAAATTGCAATAATTATTGCTAAATTTAATCTGAAATTTCCGTCAGCATAAGCTATTGAAGAGCCTAAAATTACAGGAATTAATCCAGCAGGAAGTGTACGAGGTCTAGTAGCTAAAAGCCAGTATTTAATTTTTTTCATTTTATTTTACTATTCCATAATACATATATGCAATCCCAAAAGATAACTTGTACTTTTCTGTGTCAGAATACAAATTAGTATTATTCATTAATTTAATAAATGCTTCATCAGCTGGGAATTTTGCTGCAGTAAGAGGTAAATAGGTGTAAGAATCTCTATCACCTGTTAATAACTTTCCAAAGAATGGGATAAAATATTTACTATAAACCTTATATAAAAAACCGATTATTCCCTTAGGTTGACCAAATTCCATAATTGCAACTTTTCCATTTGGCTTTACTACTCGAGCCATTTCTTTTAAACATTTATCTACATCATCTACGTTACGGATTCCAAAGGAAATAGTAGCATAATCAAAACTATTATCATTGAATTGTAAATTCATTGCATCAGCAATTGCAAATTCGACATCTAAATTCTTTTTTTTGGCTCTTTGTTTTGCAATTTCAAGCATATCTTTATTATAATCCGTACCTATTACAGAATCTGTATATTTTTTAATTTCAAATACTAAATCGCCAGACCCTGAGGCAATATCAATTACT
>CALLXS010000089.1 GCA_937875295.1 uncultured bacterium
CCGATTTTAATAAACACTATGAAACTTCCTGTGCTGCCTGAACATAAGCAGCCCAAAGAATTGAAATAAAAATGGCTTTTCATAGCCATTATTATTTTTTTAAAAATTGTTATATTTGTAATTCTATAAAATAAATAATTTAACATAAGGTTTAAAAATCAATGGAATCAAGATATAAATCATATAAATATATCGAAGATTTAGAAAAATTTATCGGTCAAGAAGTTACTTTGCAAGGTTGGGTGAAAAACAAAACTGGTAAAGGTAAATTGCAATTTATAATTTTACGCGATGGCACAGGAATATGCCAATGTGTAGTTTATAAGCCAAATTTTGATGAAGCACTTTTTGAAGAAGTTAAATCTCTTACTCAAGAATCTTCATTAAAAGTGACTGGTACGGTTAAAAAAGAAGATCGTGCACCAGGAGGATATGAAATAGATGTGAATAATATAGAAATTATTCAGCTTGCTAAAGATTACCCAATTACTCCTAAAGAGCATGGTGACGCATTTTTAATAGAACATCGCCACTTATGGTTACGTTCGACTCGCCAGCATGCAATTATGCGAATTAGAGCATCTGTAATGAAAGCTATACGTGATTTCTTTGATAATAATGGCTTCGTTATTATGGACTCTCCTATGCTTACTCCAAATGCAAGTGAGGGAACTTCTACTCTATTTGAAACAAAATATTTTGACCTTGGCAATGCTTATTTATCACAATCTGGTCAATTATATGGAGAAGCCTCTGCAATGGCTATGGGTAGAATTTATACGTTCGGTCCAGCTTTTAGAGCAGAACGAAGCAAAACACGCAAACATCTCACAGAATTTTGGATGGTTGAGCCTGAAATGGCATATTTTGATTTAAATGATGATATGGATCTTGCTGAAGATTTAGTCGAATATATTGTACAATATGTATTAAAGGTTAATCAAGCAGAATTAAAAACTTTGGAAAGAGATATTAGCAAATTAGAGAATATCAAACGTCCTTTCTATAGAATGAGTTATACTGAAGCTGTAGATTGGTTAGTAAAGAATAATATACCTTTGAAAAAGAAAATTGATGGTAAAGAGGTTGAAATTACACCTTTCCCTTGGGGAGAAGATTTCGGTACTCCGCAGGAGGAAGCAATTATGGAACAATTTGATAAACCTTTAATTATCCATAGATATCCAACCGATGTAAAAGCTTTTTATATGAAACCAGACCCAGAAAATAGTAAAGTGGTTCTTGCAATGGATATGCTCGGACCGGAAAAAGCTGGCGAAATAATTGGCGGTTCTCAACGCGAGGAAGATTATGATAATTTATTGAATAAAATAAAACAGCATAAACTTCCGGAAGAAGCTTTTCAGTGGTATTTAGATTTGAGAAAATTTGGTGGTGTGCCTCATTCTGGATTTGGGCTTGGTGTAGAAAGAGTAGTAAAGTGGATCACTGGGGCTGCTCATATCCGCGAAACAATTCCATTCCCAAGAATGATTTATAGAATTGTGCCATAAAATTTATAAATAATTTTGAAAATAACCCTCTCTTTGCGCATGTAAATTGAGGGTTTTTTAATTTATTTTAATGATATATATAATTTTATAAGATTTAATTCATCAGTTCAAAAAATAATTCTTGATTTTTCAGCTTGAGACCTTTCTAATGGCAATTAATATGTTTTATGGCTAGTAATATAACAAGCAAATGCGAGGGCTAATGATACTAAAATAAAATTAAAAATTTAATTTTATAAAATATATAATAAATCCCTTTCACTTTTAAAAGTGAAAGGGATTTTTAAATAATTATTTAATTATTAATAAGCTTAAATATGCTCAAATCTTGCAGTAAAGAATCTCAATTGTTTTGGTTCATAAACGAATTTTAATCCTTTGATTGATTCTTTGTGTTTATATAATTTATAAACAGAATCAGCTACTAAGTCCATATGTGAATAAGTATAAACACGACGAGGAATAGTTAATCGAACAGTTTCTAATTTAGGAGCGTGATTTTTACCAGTAGTTTTATCACGGCCTGCAGAAACGATTCCGCGTTCCATAGAACGTACTCCAGACTCAATATATAAATCAGCAGCTAAGCTCTGAGCTGGGAATTGATCTTGAGTAAGATGTGGGCAAAATTCGCGTGCATCTAAAAATACAGCATGTCCTCCAGTTGGTTCAACTAATGGCACACCATATTCTCTTAATCTATCACCTAAGTAGCGTACTTGTTTAATGCGGTGCTCAATATATTCGAATTGGCAAGATTCTCTTAAACCAATAGCTAAGGCTTCCATATCGCGACCAGCCATACCACCATAAGAAGGCATACCTTCATATACTACAACCATTTCTTTAGCTTTTAAGAATAGTTCTTCATCATTCATACATAAGAAACCACCGATATTAACTATACCATCTTTTTTGCCGCTCATAGTACAACCATCAGCATAACTAAATTGTTCTGTTACGATTTCTTGAATAGTTTTGTTTTCGAAGCCTTTTTCTTGTTCTTTGATGAAATAAGCATTTTCTACACAACGAGTAGCATCATAAAATACTTTAATGCCATGTTTTTTAGTTAATTCGCGTACTTCACGCATATTTTGCATAGAAACAGGTTGTCCACCAGCTAAATTTACAGTAATAGCAAGGCAAACATAAGCAATATTTTCAGCACCTTTTTCTTTAATTAAATTTTCTAATTTATTTAAATCAATATTACCTTTAAATGGTACATTTAATTTAGCATCGTGAGCTTCGTCGCGAATAATATCACAGAAAATACCACCATTTCTCTCTTGGTGATATCTTGTAGTGGTAAAATACATATTACCAGGAACATATTGACCAGGTTTAATAGCAATTTGAGAAAGTATATTTTCAGCTCCACGACCTTGGTGAGTAGGTACTAAATGTTTAAAACCAAAAATTTCTTGAACAGTTGCTTCTAAATGGTAGAAATTTTTGCTTCCAGCGTAAGCTTCATCTCCAACCATCATTCCAGCCCATTGCTTGTCACTCATAGCATTTGTGCCGCTATCTGTCAATAAATCAATATAAACATCTTCTGAATTTAATAAGAAAGTATTATATCCAGCTTTTTTAATAACTTCTTCACGTACTTCGCGTGAAATCATTTTTACAGTTTCGACGCTTTTAATGCGGAAAGGTTCTGCTGGGTAATTATTGTTTAATGCCATTTGTATAATCCTTTAAATTTATTATTAAAATTGAAATACTTTAATTATTTAAGTTTATTTCGTTCCTATATTTGAGTATTAAGTGAAGATTGATTTTTAAAAGAATAAAAATCGTACAAATTTAAGAAAAATATTCTAGATTACATTAATATTTTTTTTATTTGTTTAAAATTTGACAATTAATTTTTTATGAACCTGATATCATATTGTTTAAAACTTCTTCACTAATTATATCAAGACATTTTTTAACTGCTTCAACGCGTGAAGTCGGAACATTATTAATTTCAAAAGATTGCGAAATAGTTAAATTTTGATTTTTAGCGAGGACTTGTTTCTTTATATTATCATAAAATTCAAAGCTAACAGAAACTACTATTTTTCTTTCTTTTTCTAGCCCAGAGCTAGCGCTAGTGCTTAAAACTTCTTCACGTACTGAAGAAATAATTAAGTTTATTCTTGAATCAGCAACTTGAGTCTCAATTTTAAGTGAGTTATCTTTTCTAATAACTTCACTCATTTTTTGGTATAAATATTCTTTGTAAGTTGGGTCACCATAATTACTATTATCTATTACATTCCTTATTTGAATAGTATTTAGATGATCAGGTATAGAGCCACCTCTAAAAGAATAACAAGATGTTAAAAGCAAAATTAATATAAGATATAGAAATATTTTTTTCATTAATTAATCGGAAATTTTAATTATTGATTTGAAATAATAGGATAGCAAATATACAAATTTATTATCACAAATTGTATTCTATTTATTATTTTGAGTTTATAATTTCAAATATTGAAATTATAAATTCGTTTTGATTGAAGAAAAAGAATTAATAAATAAAATGGAAAAATAAATTAAGAAGCCTGTTAGAATATTACCTGAATTCATTGCAAATCAAATTGCAGCTGGAGAAGTTGTACAAAGACCTGAATCTATTGTAAAAGAGTTAATAGAAAATTCTTTTGATGCAAAAGCAGACACAATAATGGTAATTGTAAAAGATTCTGGCAAAAGCTTAATTCATATTATCGATAATGGAATTGGGATGGATAGAGATGATTTAGCTTTATCCTGCAGGAGACACGCTACAAGTAAAATCTATACTTCTGAAGACTTAGAATCAATTAAAACATTCGGATTTCGTGGTGAAGCTCTGGCTTCGATAGCTTCTGTCGCAAATGTGGAGATCCGCACAAGGCAGCAAGACCAAGAACATGGTTGGCGATTAACTTCTGAACCTCTCAAAGAACAGGTCATAGAACCATTCCAAGTTGATATAGGTACACAAATATTTGTCCGAAATTTATTTTTCAATATTCCGGTAAGAAAGAAATTCTTAAAAACAAATCTAACTGAATTTAGATATATTTCAGAAACTATGCTAAAATTTGCTTTAGCTAAACCTAAAATAAGATTTGTATTCTATGATAATGATTCTTTGATTTTCGATGTTAAACCTGATACTCTTTTCAATAGAATAAAAGATGTAATTGGGGAGTCGACTTCTAAAGCAATTTTGCCTTTGTCTTATGAAGAAGCTGGAGTAAAAATCAGCGGTTATATTGGATTACCTTCCATAGCGAAACAGTCAAGAGCAAATCAATATTTATATTTAAATTCAAGAAGTATACAAAGCAAATCAATTAGTTATGCCATTTTTGCAGCTTATGAACATTTACTTGAAAAAAGCAAAAATCCATTTTATGTGATAAATATTGAACTAGATCCTAAAGAATATGATGTGAATGTACATCCTCAAAAGCATGAAGTGAAATTTGAAGATGAACGATTAATTCATAATATGATGAATAGGGCAGTTGTAAAAGCTTTATCTGAAAATAGTGTAATTAATGAAGTAGCTCTCGATTCAATAGATGCGATTTCTCCTTTTCAGAGAGTAATAGTTGAAAATGAAGACTTTACAAAAGATAGAATTTTAGTAAATAAAGTTACAGGGGAAATTGTAAATAAAGATATCAATTTTAACAACTTAAACAATAACGAATTTAACAATAATATCAACAAAAATTGGGGACAATCTCAGAATTTTAATTACAAAAATCAATTCGATGAAAGTAATTATACAGCTTTTAAACCTAATTATACCTCAAAGAAGTCCCTTGATTTCGATATTAATATATTTAAAGCAGATGACAAAAAAATTAATTTTCCTCAATTAAACAAGGAGAATGAAGTTAGTCAGAGCTTTATAAATCAAGATTTAAACTTAAATTATGAGTTGTTAAAGAAATTAATTTCTGGTGATTTCCCAATGAATTTCTTACAAATTCATAATAAATATATTATAATCGAAGCACCTAATGGTATATTGATGTTTGACCAACATGCCGCTCACGAGAGAGTGCTTTATGAAAGAGTGCTTGAAAAAATAAGTAAAAAATTATCAACATCGCAAGAATTGCTTTTTTCTCAAAATTTAGTCTTAGATAACTCAGAAATTTTAATCCTTAATGAAATTAATGCAGAGTTAACTGAGCTGGGATATAGATTTGAATTAAAAGGAAATAATTTAGAAATTTTTTCTGTTCCTTTAGATGATGCTTATAATTTTGGTAGTATTTCGATTAAAGAAGTAATTGACCAGTATACTATAGAACAAAAAATCAAAAATACTGACAAAAGAGATTATTTAGCAGCATCAATTGCTTGTAAATCTGCAATTAAAACAGGGAAGAAGATGAGCAAGGAAGAAGTAATTAATCTTTTAAAGCAATTGTTAGAATGCGATATGCCATACTGCTGTCCTCACGGTAGACCAATTGTAATAGAGCTGAGTTTGTATAGATTGGATAAATTATTTGGTAGAATTATTTAATATTTTTTATTTGAAAATCTACTATTGATTTTAGTTAATTTGACTACTCCGAGATTAATTGAAGTGCTTTTTGCAACGAAATCTTCTAAATTAATATATTTCACTTTATATCCATTTTTAGTAAATTTCAATATTTGATGATTCATATCATTAGAAATTAAAAAATAATTTCCTAGAGAATCTGACTTAGTTCTTAATATTAAAGACGAATCAAGTGAATTGCAAAGCTCAATTTTCACGTTCGATATTCCTTTTTTACTGCAATTTACTATTTTTCCTGAAATTTGAGTATCAAAAGCATATACTAAAGGTGATAAGAGAAAGCAAGAAATGATAACAATTATTTTTATTTTATTACTTGTCATTTTATTTCTTAATTAATCTAATTTAATTTCGCCATTTATGATTTTGTTTATTGTATCTGAATACAATATATGTTCCTCTTTCAAGATTCTTTTTTGTAAAGTTTCTGGGGAGTCTTTCGGAAGAACTTTTACTTTCCTTTGAGCAATTATTTTGCCCTTGTCGTAGTCATCATTTACTATATGGATTGTGCAACCGGATTCTTTTTCATTATTTTCAATAACAGCTTTATGCACGTTCATACCAAAATAATTATGTCCTCCATATTTAGGTAATAATGCAGGATGAATATTTAATATTCTATTAGGAAATTGCTTTAAAATTGGACTTCCAACTTTTTTCATATATCCAGCTAAAATAATTAAATCGACCCTTGAATTTATTAACGCATTTGCAATTGCTTCATCTCTTTCATTATCATTATTAAATTGTGCAGACGAAATATGACGAACTTCAAGACCGTGACTTTTAGCTATTTTAGTGGCTTTTGAATCTGAATTATTAGTTATTAAAATAACAGCTTCGGCAATTAAATTATTATTTACAATATTATTTAAAATTGCCTCCATATTAGAGCCAGTACCAGAAGCAAGAAATCCTAATCGCATTTTATATATATTGTTCTTAAAATCATTTGCAAAATATCGAATCGCATTTCCACGATGACTTATATTATTTTTTTCAATTTCAGATAATTCAGCAAAAGTTTTTTTATATTTATCTGGAATAAATATTGAATCGTATCCAAAACCATTGTTTCCTTTTTCTTTATCGGTGATTTTTCCTTTGCAAATTCCATAATAGAATTTTGTGATTTGACCATCCAAATAGCATATTACAGTTTTAAATTGAGCTGACCAATCCTTTGCGTTTGATTTTTGTAATTCAGCGATTAATTTTTTTCTATTATTAGAATCAATGCAATCATTTCCAGCGTAGCGTGAGGAATAAACTCCAGGTAGACCATTTAAAGCTTCGACTTCGAGACCAGTATCGTCAGCAATTACAGGTAATTTGCATTCGTTATAGAAAGCTCTAGCTTTTAATTCAGCATTATATTCAAAAGTACTACCAGTTTCATCTACATTAATATCAATGTTTAGCTCTGATGGAGTGCATATTTCAATATTTAGATTTAATTCTGAGAATATTTCATAAAATTCTTTGATTTTGTGAGTGTTATTAGATGCTATTAAAATTTTCATTTTGAATTTTATTATTCTATTTTTGTGCTAATATTAATAAATTTTAATTAAAATAAGAAATCAATTTTTATTTACTATAATATGCATTGAGTAAATCACTTACAGCTATTGTAGGAGTAATGTCTCCACTTAGAACGCGAGGTTCAACTTCTTCAATAATATTTTTAACATTATTATTATTATAGAAATTTTGTATTAATTCTTCTTGAATTATAGAATGTACCCATTCTAGTACTTGTTGATTTCTTCTTTTTTGGAATAAATTTTTATCCTTTAGGAATGTTATATATTCATTAATTAATTCCCATATTTTATCAATATTATAACCTGTTAGAGCTGAGCAAGTAAGCACTTTAGCCTCCCATCCTTCGGTGTAGGGTTGTAAGTAATGGATAGAATTCCGATATTGAGAAGCAGTCAGCTTTGCTCTCTGAATATTTTCTCCATCAGCTTTATTAATTACTAAGGCATCAGCTAATTCGACAGAACCTTTTTTAATTCCTTGAAGTTCATCACCAGCTCCGGGTAGTAGTACTAATAAAAAGAAATCAACCATAGAGCGGACTGTTGTCTCGCTTTGACCAATTCCAACAGTTTCTACTAATATTACATCATATCCTGATGCTTCGGATACTAAAATTGTCTCTCTTGTTTTTCTAGAAACTCCACCTAATGTCCCTCCACTTGGAGAAGGTCTTATAAATGCATTTGGCTGACGAGATAATTTTTCCATCCTTGTTTTATCTCCTAGAATAGAGCCTTTAGTTAATTTTGAGCTTGGATCTATTGCTAATACAGCTACTTTTAGCCCAAGGTCACATAAATATGAACCAAAATATTCTATAAATGTACTTTTTCCTGCTCCCGGTAGTCCTGTAATACCAATTCGAATAGATTTCCCAGTATGCGGTAATATTTTCTTAATAACTTTTTGTGCTAATTCTAAATGTGCTTGTGAGTTACTTTCTACCAAAGTAATTGCTTTAGAAAATATACTTAAATTGTGGTCAAGAATTCCATTTACATAGTCATCTACGCTTAATTTTGGCTTAATAATTTTGGGTGAAGTTCTTAATTTTCCTTCATACAAGCCATCATGTCGAGATGTTATACCATTCATTACATTAGTAGTAAATTCGCTTCCACCAGTTTCTGGTACCCATTCAGGTCTATTATTTTTTTTCATATTATTAAGAAGAATTTATTGATTATTTAATAATAATTTATTAAACATTAACAAGTTGATTAAATTCAGGGAATAAAATAATAAAAAATAACGTATTTTTGTATTTTGTTAATTATTCGATGAAGATAATAAATTTGTCATCTAAAAATACGAACTAATACTAATTTTATTACAAAAGTATTATTAACATAAAATTAACTACAAATTATTTAAGAATAAATATATAAATTTTGTAACTTTAATAATATTAATGTGTCTATACTTAAATAACAAAAAATAAATAGATATAATTAAATAAATATAAATAAATTGGAGATTTTAATGAATTTAAAACAAATTATTTGTGCTATAACTTTAATAATAGCTACAGCACAGTTTTCTTTCTCTCTTGATATTAAAAGAGATGCAAAATTAGATGAAGTGATGTTTGAGCTAAAAAGCATCAAAACAGGTTCTTCTGAAAATATCCAAACTGGACGAGAACTCACACACCTGTTAGATTATGCATATAAAAATTATAACTTATTATCATCTGATGACAAAAAGATTTTAAGCTTATATAAAATAGATGAAAATGAATTTGACGTAACTTACATAACTCCTGATGATAATTTTAAAATTTATTTCAAATCTGAAGGTATCGATGCAGTAGAATGGATTGATAATGATGGAAATGGATATGTCGATCTAATTGAGATGTATGGTAGAGCCTTTATGTATGCTTTAGAAAAATATCAAGAATTTGGTTTTAAAAAACCATATTCAAATGATTATAAGTATTATAAAGTATATGTTGCAAGTAGTTCTTGTGGTGAAAATGTGTTAGGATATAATGCTTTAGTAGATTATACTTCTTCTGGTGCAAGTGGTTCATATACAGTTTTAAGATCAGATTATTCTAATTTCGCTTGGGGCAAACCTGTTGGTTATGGTGATTCACTTTTAGCAAAAATAACAATAGCTCATGAATATTTTCATGGTGTGCAGAGATCGTATTCAAATTCAAATATGAATATGTTTATTATGGAAGGTGGAGCAGTTTGGTCTGAACAGTTTGTTTATCCTGGCGAATTAGATCCACTTAATTATGTGCAAAATTTCTTGTTAAGATCTAATATCGGTATAAATTATAACCCACAAACTGAATATAATCCTTCTGGTACTTCTAAAGCTGGAAGCTATTATTTATACCCATATGGTTCATGGTCTTATTACAAGTATTTAACCGATTTATATGGAAATGAAATTATAAAGGAATTATACAATTTATTAATTACAGAAGATGAAATAAAAGCATTTAATAAAACCCTTGAAAAATATAATACAAATTATGCGGAAACAGTAAAAAATTTCTATACTACTTGTATTACATTTAATAACGATATAAATAAAAAACCTTATTATTTCTCAATGGGTGAATATTTTAATAATGGTGGATATAGTTCTCCAAGAATCTTACCTACAATTGCTAAAAATTTGGGTGATCTTGATGAAATTACTGTTAGTAATTTAAATGATATCAGTGATAAAAATAAATCAATCTTAAATAGATTAGCAACTCACTATATTAGGTTTAATGATAAATTAAGTGGAAAATATAAACTTATGCCACATAAAGCTACAGATGACTTATCTTTGATAGTGTGCCAATACAAGACAAAACCTAACGATAAAAGTGGAACAGATTTTAAGATATATGAAATTAAAGCAGCTGGAGAACCAGCAGAATTAGATGTCCCTCACAGCCCAGGATATGATAATACTATTATCATGATATTTAATAATTCTACTAAAAATGTACCGTCAGAAACTGGCTGGAATGAGAGTGTAAATTCTGCATATTATAATTTAACTTATACTGCAAATAAATCTTCAGTAGAAGATTATAATATAAATTCTAATAACTCATTTAGTATAAGTAAAATATTTCCTACTCCAGCAAATGATAAAATAACTTTACAATTTAATACTATTACACCTGAAGATTTATTTATTAATATCTATGATAATGTAGGTAGATTGATAAAATCAAATAAATTTTTATCTTCTATCGGTGGCAACAGCTTAAATATTGGTCTAGATGATTTAAATGCTGGAAATTATATTATTGAACTAAAAAATAATATAAAATCTGAAAAAATTAGTTTCATTAAACAATAATTCTTGATTAATTAATTTAATATGAAAAAAATAATTATTAGTTGCTTAGTTTTATTAAGCATTATCTCCGTAGGCTGTTCATCTTGCAAAGATAAGAATGAAAACAATATACCTATTGAGGTAGCCAAAAATATAAATATTGAACTTACTAAATCTGAATGCTTTGGGAAATGTCCTGCTTTTACTTTGGTTTATGCAAATGGTATAATTAAACTTAATGCAATAAACAATATGAAAAAGCAAGGTATCTTTACTATTAAACTTTCTGATAATGAAATTAAAGATTTTTATAAGTATATAATGGAGACAGAGGTTTTAAACGATTCGAAGGAAGAATCATATGATCAAACGATTACTGATTTGCCATATTCCAAAATGTTAATTAGATTAAATGAAAAATTTAAAGAAATTAATTATAGATTGAAGCCTCCTAAATCAATTACTAAAGTTGATGAATTATTTATGAAAATCATTGACGAAACCGAAAGATATGAGTTAAGAGAAGATTAATATTTTATTCACAGAAAAAAACGAATTACATTATTTAGTGATTCGTTTTTTTTTTATTTTTTTTTAATAATAGAATTTAATTAATTTTGCTTACTATTTTAAATGAAATGAATATAACAAAGGTATTGATAATGAATTATAAAAAAGTACTTATTGTAGCTTTTGCTTTAATTTTCTTATTTTCCTGTGGAAAGAATGATAAATCTCCAATTAATGGTGAAACGATTACATTTTGGCATTTCTGGAGTGAACCATCTCAAAAACAAGCTGTGATGGAGTTAATTGAACAATTTGAAAAAGAAAATAATTGTATAGTTAATACTACAGAATTAAGTTGGAATGATGGTCAAGTAAAGTTATTCGCAGCATTTAATTCGAATACAGCACCAGATGTATTGGATTTAGGATCAGATTGGATAGCTCAATTTTCATCAAAAGATGTATTACAGGAATTGAACGGTAAAAATTTTGAGATAAATAAATTCGAAAGTAATTTTATAGAACCCGGCAAATGGAATAATAAACTTTATGCTGTGCCTTGGGTTGTAAATTCAAGGGTAATTTTTTATAACAAAGAATTATTTAAAAAAGCGGGATTATCATCTGATGCACCAAAAACAGTTGATGAAATATATCAAATTGCTGAGAAAATAAATGCAAATGGAAATAATGTATATGGGTTCGGAGTAAATGGCTCTGATCCACATAGATTATATAAAAAAATATTACCATTTATATGGACTTATGGCGGAAAATTACTTGATAGTAATGGAATAGTTAAATTAGATTTTCCTGAGAATGTAAAAGCTGTTGAAATGTATAAGAAATTATCTCAAGTAGGAATAATTGAAACTCAAAAGAAACTTGATGATATGTTTGCACGTGGTGAAATCGGTATTTGGATAAGTGGTTCTTGGTTAATTGAGAAAATTAAAGCAATTAATCCATTTCTGGATTATAATGTAGCTCTTTTCCCCGGTCTGACTAATGAAGCTCCCGGTATTTCTTTTGCAGGAGCAGAATATTTAGCAATAAATAAATCAACAAATAATAGGGTATTAGCAGAGAAATTTGTAAAATTTATGACTAATGGCGAAAACGCTTTAAAACTTTGTAAATCAATTAAGGAAGCAGGATTTCCAGCAGACAAAAATTATCATAATAATAATTATTTCCAAACTTTACCTTTTATGCCAATTTTTGCTGAACAACTTAAATATTCTAAGCTTACTCCTGTGCATCCTAAATGGTTAGATATTGAGACAATATTAGAAAATGCAGTAGTAGAAGTGCTATATGGTAAAAAAGGTTCATACGATGCACTTTCTCAAAAAATTAGTGATGACGAGGTAAACTTATAATTTAAAATTAGTCTTCTTCGTAAAAAAATAATCCCTATATTTTAAAGATATAGGGATTGTTTAATTTTAAATTTAATTTTATAAATTAAATATCATAGCTTTCTTCAATTAATCTCATTCCAATTGTTTTTGCTCCATCTAAAGCTGAGCCAATAGGTTCTATTCTGTTGAATTTCTTGTGGTTAGCAATTCGTTCGAATAGCAGTTTTGCTAAAAGTGTATTATTTTCAATTATACCACCCATTAAGGCAACATTTACAGATTTGTGAGTATCTTCTTTAGTTAATGCTTCTAATATTTCCATTAAATGAAATGCTGATCTATTAATAATTTCTAAACATACCTTATCATTTTCTTCTGCACATTGCATTACAAGTGGAGTAAGCATATGGTATTGGAAACTACTTTCAGCATATGCTTTTACAATAGAACGTGGATTCTCTAAATCAATATTTGGAAAGCTATCAGCAAAAAGTTGTGTCAGTTTAGTTTGGTTTCCTCTTCCATCAATTGAGCGAACTATTGCTGTGAGTCCTTCCTTACCAATCCATGCGCCACTACCTTCGTCGTCTAATTCAATTCCCCAACCACCACATCTTGTAATTTTCTTACCATTTTTAAATAATCCGATTGAGCCAGTACCAACAATCATGACAATTCCATTTCTACCTGCTAATGCCCCTTCGAGAGCTAATTCAGCATCAGAAATAACAATTAAATCATTTAGAGTAATTTTTTGACCTCTTGCTAGTGTTTTCATTAAATGTGTAGATCGCATTTTTTCTTCTTCAAGCCATACTCCT
>CALLXS010000090.1 GCA_937875295.1 uncultured bacterium
CATATTTATTAGGAACAGTAATAAGTTCAGCATAAAAATTTGGATCGCTTTGACTTACATAATTTTTAATTTTATCTGAAATATTTTTATCTATATAATATTTTTCATTTGGAAATAAATATCTATGCTTTAAATAAAATTCATCTATTTCGCCAAGCCTTTTATACATAGATAATCGCGTCAATTCTAAATTATTTTCTTTCGGAATAAATGATAATGCTACAATAAGCGAAAATTCTTCATCATTAAATTTATCAACAATATCTGGGATTAATTTGCAAGCATTATATAAATTATTAAAGTTAGAATAATCATCAGGATAATTTTCTTTTAAATAATCTTTAATAAAAGATTTGTTTTCTTCGGTAAGACCTAATTCCTGCGTTCCTTTGGTCAAATACAAATTATATCTTAGCAAATTATAACAAGATGAATCAAAAGAATAAATCTCATTACATTTTTTATTAAACAGCGCATTTTCGTCATATCCAAAAGCTAAACAGTGCAACATATTTTCCTGTTTTTTAGATAAATTCCCCTTAAGGATATTATATGCTCTTTTAGTTAATTCCTTTTTAATATTTGGGCTTTTAGTGTCGATGGATTTTATATCAGAATATATTAACTTCTGAATACCATGAGTATCTTTTAAGAATTCATTTGCAGAATAGCCCGAAGGTACTAATGGGATAATTTCTGCTAAATCTTTTTCAGAAAAATATTTTAGCTCGATATGCTTAATTTTATCTATAAATTGCGGCTTTTGCTTTTGTATATATCTGGAAATAGAAGATCTAACTGAATAAATAAAACGAAAATCAAAAAAATCTGATACTTTTATTGTAGGGTCTGTAAATGAAATATTATATGATGTGAATTCATTAAAATTAGTATTATAAGCATATTCAAAAAGATTATCAAAGAGCAATATATTAATCGATTCATTAATAAAATCACAATTATCAAAAGTTATAAGTATTTTAACTTTTTCAGTAGGGCGGATTCCTTCAATTGAACCAGAAGTAATTTCGGGATAAAATATATTCATTAAATCGACAATAAGCGATTCTGTGCTAACTTTGTCCGGAGTAAGCAAAAGCCTTTGAATACTTTTTTTTGTATAATTTTCTTTTACATATTCCTTTACTAATGGCAATTTTTCTTGAATAAATATATTATTTTCTTTTCTATAGCCGAATGAATTATATCTAAATATATCTCTATAATATTCTGCTATTTCAGAATTATTTTCTATTAGCCTATCAAATTCATTATTAAATTGTTCATAATTATATTCAGCTTCATTTAAGTCTAATGAAGAAAACAATTCATTAGAAGAATTCTTTTTATTTTTTGTAGAAAATACGTTAATTTTAGTAAAATGGAATAAATCTACAGCAAAAATTGCATTTTTGTCGTCATTTTCACTTGTAATATTAATTGTTGCAGAGATTGCACTAGATTTTAATTCTTCAGGTTTTGTGGTTTTTTTTTGTCTCTCCGAAATATCGTTATTTACATACTTAATTACTTCTGATTTCCCACATCCTGGAGGTCCATTCAAAATGACAATAGGAGAAACCAATTCATTAGAATTTAGTTCTTTTAAAATTTTTTCTGCGATATTTTTATAGAAAACACACATTACAAAAGAGAAGAATATTGTAAAGCCACTTTGTAGCATTCTAATATAATATTTTTTTTGTTTTTATACTAAACATTTTCATAATTTAAATAAAAAAATTACATTTTAATTAAAAAAAATAAAATTTTTCATAATTTATCAATGTTTTTTAAATTATTTAATTGCATCAATACAATTTCATATTTAATTTTGAATTTTTTTAGTGTTATAATTTTTATTTATTTAAATATAAATGCTAATAGAAAATTCCATTATAAAAAATATTTATCTGCTTTCCCCTATTCTTTTTGCAAAATTTGTAACTAATAATCAATATAAAGCTCCTATGCATATTAGATATTTA
The DNA here is from genome assembly GCA_937875295.1 of uncultured bacterium. Lineage (GTDB taxonomy): Bacteria > Bacteroidota > Ignavibacteria > Kapaibacteriales > UBA2268 > CALLXS01. The sequence goes on from CALLXS010000090.1 coordinate 1,989, forward strand.
GAACAATATATTATTCCTAAATTACTCAAAGGGAATGCTAGAATAATAATAAATATTCCACCTCGCCATGGCAAGAGCGAATTCTTGTCTAAATATTTACCTATATGGTATTTAATTAATTTCCATAATACACGTATTATTTTAACTTCTTATGGAAGCGATTTAGCAAAATTTTGGAGCAGACAAATTAAAGAACATATAGCCTTATATGGTAATAAAGCTACTGGTATTAAGCTAAATCCCAAAAATGCAGCAATAAATAGTTTCTCTATTCTAGGACATAATGGCGGAATGCAGGCAGTTGGAATAAATGGTGCTCTTACAGGGAAAGGAGCAGACCTTATTATCATTGATGACCCTGTGAAAAATGATAAAGAAGCAAATAGTATTAATATTAGAAATAAATTATGGGAATGGTACAAAGCGACTCTTTATACTCGATTGGAGCCAAATGGAAGTATAATTTTAATTATGACTCGTTGGCATGAAGACGATCTATGCGGTAGAATTATCAAACACAATAAATCTATTTCTAATAATGAAACTAATCTTTCAAATAATGAAATTGGTAATTGGGATAATATAATCTTACCATCTATTGCCGGAGATAATTGTCCTCTCGGTAGAAAAATTGGTGAACCTCTCTGGAATAATAGATTTCCTATTGAAAAACTAAATGAATTAAGATTCACATTAGGGGATTACTGGTTCGAATCTCTTTATCAGCAATCACCATATTCTACAAAAGGTGGCATATTCAAATCAAATGAATTTAAGTATTTTAAATTTGTAGAAAATCAAAATATTGAAGTTAATAATAAAATAATTAGAAATGAAGATTTAAGGAAATTTATTACCGTTGATTTAGCTGCATCTTCAAAAGAAAATTCTGATTACACTGTTTTATTAGCTTTTGCATTAGATATAGATAATAATATTTATATTTTAGATATCTTAAGAGAGCATTTTGACACTTTAAATCATCAAGAAATAATTAAAGATTTATATTTTAAATGGAAACCTATTTCAGTCGGTATTGAAGCAGTTCAATATCAAAACGCTTTAGTGAGAAGTGTCTCTGCAAATGGTATCCCAGCTATTCCAATTCGTCCAAATAAAGATAAAATATCAAGGGCATTACCAATGCAAGCTAAATTAAATTCTGGATTAGTATATTTACCAAAATATGAGAATTGGGTAAATGAATTTTTATCTGAATTAACTGCATTTCCTTATGGAAAAAATGATGACCAAGTTGATTGCTTTGCTTACATCAATGAATTAATTTCGCCTTATGGAAATAATTTTATACCAACTGGAAGAAAATTGTAATTTTATACTACTAAAACACTCTTAACAACATGAAAAAATTAACTAATTCTAATAATTCAATCGAAACAAATAATTTATATTCCCTTCAAACAACTATTCAAAATTTAATATATGCTCTAAAAAATAATGCTGAAAAGAATAAAAACAATTTTGAGAATTTAAATATAAATGAAATAGCAAAACTTATAGTTTCTATTAATAAAATTAATTCAGAAATTCAAGAAAATTCTAATCATGCAGAACCACAAAACGAATTAATTTATAAAATTTATTCTAATCCAAAAACGTTAGATAAATTAATGGAATTAATAAAATTGATTGATTAATCTATTATAATAAAATAAAGCTTTTTACGTATATCAAATATTAATTATTAGGGTATTATCATTTAATGATTTTCTCCAGAAAAATAGCTGATGAATTATTCAGAGCCTTCAATATCCAGAGGTGGAATGACCGTCTGCGTCCAATGCACTTGTACGAAATGGATAAGCATTCCCTCAAAATGATTATCGCTTATTGCTTAGGCAGATACGAAGAAGATGCTGGCAAGGAAATCGATTGGATTAAAATAATTAAATTTGGGATATATGAATTATTTCGTAGGATAATTATTTCCGATATTAAATCCCCTATCTATGATGAAATCAAAAAAGACCATATCGTATTTAAACAACTAAACAAGCATATTTACGCAGAAATAGAAAAAATTATTCCCGATAAAAATATTCTCGAAGATATTTCTAATTATTTGTTTAGCGATATAGATAATTTACCTAATGAAGAATTAGACATAAATTCACAAATCCTATCTGCAGCGCATAATTATGCAAGTTATATGGAATTTAATAATATTTATACAGTAAATCCATATAATTATCAAAATTTAAAAATTCAAACAGAGTTGCTTAATAAATTAAGCAAACATAAGAAATTAATTGGAATACAAAAGCTAATGAACCGAGAATCTATTTCAAATTTTGTAGATCTCTGCGGACAGCTTAGATTTCAAATTCGGTGGTCTCAGACACCACGCATCCCCGAGACATCTGTTCTTGGACATTGCTTAATGGTTGCTATTACTGGTTATTTCCTTACTATTGAATATACAGATTGCCCAAAGAGAATTTATAATAATTTTTTCTGTGGGATTTTTCACGATTTGCCGGAAGTAGCTACTCGTGATATTATTTCACCTGTAAAGCGTATTTCTAATGATTTGCAAAATTTAATTTCTGATATAGAAAAGAAATTATCTAATGAAGAAATTTATCCACTACTTGAGCCACAATGGGTGCAAGAATTTAAATACTACACAGAAGATGAATTTTCAAATAAAATCATTAAAGATAATAAAATAATTAATAATTTGTCTATCAAAGAAATTTGTGAAAAATATGATTCGCAAGAATTTAATCCAATTGATGGCGAAATAGTAAGAGCAGCAGATAAATTTTCAGCTTTTCTTGAAGCATTTTATTCGTGTGAAATTGGCATCAGAAGTAAAGATTTAGTCGATGCTGTGCAAGATATAAAATCAATTTATGGAAATAAAAAAATCCATACTATAGATTTCTCAGAGTTATACGAAAAATATGAGATTTCAAAATAAATAAAAAAATAATTTCAAATTTATAAAATATTAAATAATATGGCAGAAATATATAAAATCAATAGCGGAATAGAAGGCGCCGACGAAAACGATGCCTTTATGATTACAAGCGATGCAATTAATGCAATAAAAGAAGTAATTAAAGAAAATAATGTTCCAGACGATTTCTACGTTCGAATCGCAACTGAATCAGGAGGTTGCTGTGGATTAAATTTTTACATTGAATTTGACAATGATTATGACAAGACAAGAGATAGGATTCTCGATGAACTAGGTGTGAAATTTATCGTCGATAATGAAACTATTTTTCAGCTTTTAGGCGTTACTTTAGACTTTGAGGTAACTGATGAGGATGCTGGATTCTTATTTAGAGGATTACGCGACGAAGGTCACGAGCACCACCATCACCATCATTAAAATTGTCTATAAAAAAAAGGTTATTTTAAAAAAATAACCTTTTTTACTTAAAAAAATTAACAGTAAAATTAATTCCAATTAAATTAGTATTTATGTTAGGTTGGATATTAAGCCCAATATCATCACTTACATTGAAATCAAAAAGGTGAGCCCCCACATAAGAATCGACTGCAGCGACAATGTAAAATCCAGCTAGTACAAATATTGAAATATCTCTATTGTCGCGATAAACCTCTCTTTGATTCTTTAGTACAGTATGAATATTATCTCCAAAATTATTTTCATCAATCGCTAAATAATCATCAATTTCCTTTTGCTTTTTACTATATTTATTTTGATTATCAATAATAAAATAAGTGCTTGCAATCACTCCACCAGAAAATATTGGTATCTTCCAATATGATTCTACATAAAACTGTCCCCACCCCGGCAATACTAAACTTCTCCAAATAGCACCCATTGGGGATTTAGTCATTTCAATATTTTTTGAATTATTTTTACTTGTAGATGCAATTTCTTCAGAGGTAATAAACTTAGTGGAATCACTTTTAATAGAATCAGCAGCATTTATGTTTTCATCACAATAAGCAATAGCATTATTAAAGAAAATACATGCTAGTAAAAAATAAAATCCAAAAAGATTGAATTTAATAAATTTTTGCATTTTGCAATAAAATATTTATTTAGTAATAGCTAAAACGGCATCATCAATGCTTTTTTCTATTGTAAAAATTAAGTTCAACTTAGTAGTTTCGAAGATTGATTTTAAATAATCACTTGGATTAGCTAAAATAACCTTTCCACCTTGTTTGTGGAAAATTGCATTAGCACTAAGAAGCACACCTAATGCCATAGAGTTCAGGAAAGCAACTCCACTTAAATCTAAAATTGCTCTATGAGGTTCTTCATTAGCTACTTCTTTTAAGAATTTGCTTAGATTTTCAGTTTCTTCCCCGCCAATAAATTCGCCATTTAAGTTGACAATTATATAGCCAGGTTTAATTTCTTTTTTAATATTTGTCATTATTTTCTTATTTTTTTAATAAATATTATTATTCTGCAATAGACGTAATAATAGTATACTTATTAATTTGATAAATTGATTTTTATTTTATTTGCAAATTTTAACTTATTTTTTACTACAATCTACATCTATATTATGCTTTTTAATCAAATTCGGGAAATATGATAATGTTTCATTCATTTTTTCAATATCATAATTTTTAATTAAATTATCGAGAATATCAGCATAAAATCTTAAAGTGCTTAGGTTATTTTGAATTGAGAACTCTTGCAAATCATATGAAAATTTCTTTATGTCGCCCAAAATTCTTGAAACAGCAATTATATTCCATTGTTCGTATAGATCAATAATTTCATTTTCGTGTGTTTTTGCCAAATTAATATCTTTTTCAGGTACTGAAATATATTGAATTTTAAGTTCATCCATTGAAAGAATATTATGCTCAGCTTCTGCTATTACCTCATAATCTAAGAATTTTTTTAATGTATCAAATAATTCTTCTTTGCTAAATGGTTTATCGAGAAAATCATCAAAAATCTCTTTATTGCAGAGATTTTCATCATAGCTTGCAGCACTAAGCAAAATAATTTTAGCATTTGGATTAATTTCATTTTTAATTATTTTTGCCGCAGTATCGCCATTCATATCCTCCATACTGTAATCCATCAGTACTAAATCAATATTTTCTTTTTTAAAGATTTCAATTGCTTCAGTCCCACTAATTGCATTGAATATTTTGATTGGTTGATTACGCAACAAACTCTTTACTAAAGTTATATTAACTATTATATCATCGCAGACAATAACTGATGCAGGCTTAAATGTAACATTATCAGCAAAATTATCACCATATTCACCATTAAAGAGCGGAGTAGTGCTATCGAATATTTTTACATCTTTTAATGTTATTTCAAAATTAGTACCTATTTGGACTTTACTAGTTACTTTGATCTCTCCATTCATAATATCTACTAATTTTTTAACTAATGTAAGACCAATACCGGAGCCTCGATATTTTCTTTTATCATCACTATTGACTTGATAAAATGGATTAAAAATATCATCTAGCTTTTCTTGCGGGATACCTATCCCAGTATCAGAAATTGAAATTACTAAATCTATAGTATTTTCTGCTTTGTTTGAATTAATCACTTTGAATTTGACTTCAATTTCTCCTACAGAAGTAAATTTTATAGCATTACCAATTATATTGATTAAAATTTGTCTAAGCCTAACTTCATCTACAAATATTGCTCTTGGTAATTTTTCATCTAAACTAATTTTATAATCGACAAGTGAAGGATTTATTTTATCCAAGAACATTTGATAAATTCCTTGTATAAATTTATCAATATAAATTGGTTTATGAACTTTCCGATTATCAATTGAGTCATACCTTGATATTTCTAAAATATCATTAATTAATAATAATAAATTTTTTCCGGAATTAATTATTGATAGTAGGAATTTATTTTGTTTCGGAGTGAGCTTTTCTTCATATAAAATATCAGCATATCCGATAATAGAATTAAGTGGAGTACGGATTTCGTGGCTAATATTTGCGATAAATTCGCTTTTAATATTAGCAGCTTTTTCCATTAAAATTCTAGTTTCTTCTAATTCTTTTACATATATCTCTAATTTTTTTGCTTGTTCGTCAGAGATGGAGATTGCTTTTTCTAATTTATAATTTGTCAATTTTAGCTTTTCTTCATATTCAGCTCTTTCTGTTATATCTCTCAAGGTCCACATTCTGCCTATAATTTCGTCACCTTGCTCAAATGGCATCGCATTTAGTTCATATACTTTATTATTTACAAAATTAAGTGATGTCTGTACCTTGGAATCTCTTTTTGAGAGAATTTCTTCAATTATATCCCCATATTTAATAATGTCAATTACAGAAGTTTCAAGCAAATTGAAAATATCATCTTCTTTTAAGTTATAAATACTTTCAAAGGATAAATCAGTTAATTTTAAGAACTTATTATTTTTCATAATAATATTACCATCTCTATCAAATACAATTATGCCTTCTTGAGTTGTATCATTAATAGTTTCAAGTAAATTATTAGTTTGATAGATTTTGTTCTGTAAATTTAGCTTATCAGTTACGTCTTCAATCATCACAATCAAATTTGTTATTTCATTTTCATCATTCATTATTGATGAAATAGAAACTGATTCCCAAATATCAATGTTTGAATAACTTTTCTTTTTTAAAATTCCTTCCCAAGTTTTCCCATTTGACACCGTACTAAGCATTTCAAGCCATAGTTCATCTTGAATATAACCATTTCCTAATTTAGTAAAGCTCCTACCTAATACTTGATCAGCTTGCAATCCACTTGAACTTAAATATTTTGGATTCACAAATTCAATATTACCATTTTTATCAGTTATAAGGATAGAAATTGGACTAAATTCCACTACACTTGCAAGCTTAAGAATTTCTTCTTGTTGTTTCTTTTCATTTGTAATATTAATACTTATAGTTACAACTTTAAACGCATCTTCTGCATATAGAGGCACAATCACACTATTGTACCATAAAATATCATTATTTAATGGTAATTTTAATATTCCTTTCCATATCTCGCCTTTTTTAATTGTCGTTAATATTTCTTGAAGTACATCTTTAGGAAACAAAGTAAAAGAAGGTTGCATTAACCTTGATAAAGTGTAATCTTTTGCCTTTTCATGAAAATCTTTTTTATTATTATAAATGATTTCTCCGGCTTCATTTCTAATATCAATATTTGCAAATTCATCGAATGCTCTTAATTGTAAGTCAATAATATCTTGTTTTTCTTTGATATCTTTTTTGTTTAATTCATTTTGAGTTACATCAAAAGTAATATATACTTTAAAATCTTGAAGATCATTATATTCCATCTTTTGACTACTTACTTCGAAGTATTTATTCATTTTTGATAAATAATAAACATATCTACCATCTACATGTTCTTCGCTTTCGCTTGAGCCATAAATAATATCCTCAGGTTTAAATAATAATTCTATATTTGTGTTAATTATTCCTTCCCCAAAATTACTTGTAGCTGCTTTATTACAAAATATAATATCATCATTTGAATTGCAAATTAAAATATTATATTTTAATTCATCAATTAATAATGGCAAGCTAATTCCACTATAAGGGTTAGTAGTAATATGCTGAAGTTTTGTTAAATATTTTAAAACTAAAGAAGAAAAATTTAAATTAATTGATGCATAATTTTTTATAAAAAAATTATAACTTTTAGCTTCTAATTCAAAAAATACTAAAAATATCATTTTGTCTTGAACTGTTTTGTTCATAACAATTTTATTTGTTTTTTTTGATTTTTTCTTAAAAAGAGAAAAAATCTCTTCATGAGATAAATTTTCATTTCGAAATTGTTCTATAATACTTTTTTCTAAATTTGTTTCCGGTAGTATTATCTGATTATTCTCAATATAAATCCTCTTTAAATTTTGATCATTTTCTGGATTTATTAAAAAAAAGTATAAATTTCCAATTTTCACATATTCAGACATTTCTATAATACATTGCAATATAGAAGAATACGAAAAATCATCTTTTTCTATGTATTTATTAGTTATTTCTGTTATTTTATTTATCATTTCTAAATCTTTAATTAATATTATTTTAAACCTAATTTTGGTTTACATTAGCTGAATTTCTTCATCAATATTCATTATTTTGCAATCTATCCCAATTGCATTTACTTTATCTTTGAATTCATTACCATCTTGAGTAATTATCGGATATGTATTATAATGTGATGGTATAGCCAATTTTGGATTTACAAATTGAACTGCTTTTACAGCGTCATCAATGCCCATAGTGAAATAATCACCAATTGGTACTATCATTACATCGATTTTTTGCATTTCACCAATTAATTTCATATCATAAAATAAGCCAGTATCACCACAATGATATATATTTTTCCCAGCAATATTTACTATTACTCCTGCTGGATTCCCTAAATACATACCTTGATCGTCTGCAGAACTATGATGAGCGATTGTGAATTTAACTTTTCCAAATGGGAAATGATATGCTCCTCCTATATTCATATTATAAGCTTTTATGCCTCGAGCGGATAAATTGTTCGCTAATTCATTTATAGCTATGACTTCAGCATCATTTTGCTTTACAAGTGAAAGAGTATCACCAAAATGATCACTATGACCATGAGTCAAAATAATATATTTTGATTTGATTTCTTCGACTTTTGTTTTAGCTACCGGATTCCCTGTAATAAATGGATCGATAATTATATCGTTTTGCCCATCTTTAAATTGGAACGCTGAATGCCCTATGTATTTAATTTTTAACATAATACACCACAAAAAATAATTACAATAATAGAAAATAAACGGTTTAGTAATGTAAATAATTTAAAATATTCAAATATTTATTAATATTTTTTCTATTTCATCGTTATATTAAGTGTTATTGCCTTTTATTAATTCTTTTACATAATGAAAAGTTCAGCGCAATTTGAAAGAACTGAGAAACTAATAGCTAAAAATAGAAAAGCAAGATTTGACTATGAAATTGTCCAGACAATTGAAGCTGGGATAATTTTACAAGGGACGGAAGTAAAATCTCTTAGGAAAGGCAAAGCTAATTTGCAAGATGCTTATGCTGCTTTTACAAATAAAGATAATAATGAATTATACTTAATCAATTTGCATATTAGCCCTTATGATTTTGGAAACCGAGAAAATCATGATCCAAAAAGAAAACGTAAATTATTACTTAATTCAAGAGAATTAAGGAAACTCCGCACGTCAATTGCAGAAAAGGGTATTACCGTAGTCCCGCTTTCATTGTACTTCTCAGGTGCTTTTGTAAAAGTAGAGCTTGGGCTAGCTAAATCTAAAAGAAAATATGATAAAAGAGAAAGTACTAAAGAAAGAGAGCATGATAGAGAAATTCAAAGAAAATTTAGAATTTAGTATCGTCAGTAAATGACAACAATAATTCATTATTTAATATTGAGCAAGAAATAGCTACTGTAATTATTGTCTCTAAAGAAACCAATTGTGCACTAATTATTGAATGTAAAATAATTATCATTAAGCCACAAAATGTTATAAATGCTATCTTCTTTTGTAACACATTCATATTTTTCGCAATTAAAAATATATATATACTTTTAACTAAAAAATATATTAAAAATCCTATCATACACAAAGTGGTAGGAATACCGAGCATATACCAAAAATGCAAAAAACTATTATGAGTAAATGTCTGATAAGTAGTATTGCTATTTTCTAAAATATTCTTAAAACTGAACTTCTTATTTATTCCACTACCGGAAATTGGATAGTTATTTATCTCTCTATATACTCCTTCATATTCAAAAATTCTTGACCTTATGGATATATCGCTTTTACCTTGGGTGCTTGATAAGAATTTTTTATTTACTAATTTTAAATAAATATCAGCTTTGCTGATAGTATTTGGGAATGCTAACACTAAACCAATTAAAGATAAGAATGATACTAATAAAATTCTAAATCTTTGTTTTCTAGTTAATAATATCATCGATATGACTAATAAAGCAAATACTGTAAGCCATGTGGCACGAGCAAAACTAGTAATAACAGCAGCTGTAGAAAGAAGCATTGTAATTATTAAAAGAAGTTTTAATAATTTTGATTTTACATCAAATACAAAGCTTATGCTTACGAAAATCGCTAAAGCCATTAATGTGAGATTAATTCTCAAGCTCGATTGTAATTGATATGCGAAAGTAGCTCTTATTGCATTATAAACTATATAATTTAAATGGTGAGTACTTATTGCAATTATACAAATACAAAAAGCAAATAAGAAGTAATTTAAGTTTTCCTTTTTCTTTAAGAATTTCTTAACGGGGAAATAATATAAATATAGACATAATGTGAGAAATCCCCTAAGCCATTCGTAAAAATCAACACCATTTAAAAATGCAATTATAATATTTGTAAAAGTAAATAATGTAAAAAGTATTAAAAATAGATCTCCCCAATTTTCAACAATTTTTTCCCTTGCTATCAAATGGTATTTTATAAAATAAAATGCTAATCCACACAATAAATACGCATTAGCAAATAATTCGGTAACCTTCATTTCTTCATCTCGAGAAAGAAGCATAAATGGCAATACCATTAGCGAACTCACTACCCAAAAATCATTACTCTTAGCTGCATAATACAATAAAATTAACAATATTGCTAATGCAGGAAAATACTCAGCATATTCAAATTTTGCAAATAAAAATCCTAATAATCCAATTACTAATGAAAATATTAATATTAGTAAAATATTTGAATCCTTAGAAATAGATTCTATATTACTCTGTATGAAATTATTTTTATCCAAAATTTATATCTTTATTTGAATTTGCTTATTTTAATTAAATTAAGAGCAATTAATTATTTATTTAGTTCTGCTTTAAATAATTTATATCTAAAAATTCCTATCACTACTAATATGGATAAAAGGAATGCTCCCAGAGTTATACCAGCAACAATTAGACTGCGCTTTGGCTTTGTTTTTTTATCTGGAGTAATTGGAGGATCAATGATAGTAAGAGTAGAAATATTTCTGCTTTCGTTTATTTTTGCTTCTTCAAGCATTGGTTGCAAGTATAATTTTAATTTTGTTAAGGCTTCGAATTCCGCAGACTTTTTCAAGAAATTAATTCCTTTTTCACCGGCAGTACTTTTAGTAAAATTCCCTACAAATCCCGGTTTATTTTCTGCATCTTTTAAATTTGATTTTAATTTATTCAAAATATTCAATTGATTTAGAGTATTTTGGTCGTTTTCTCCATATTTATTTTTTATAGTTTCATACATTAATTCTTGAGTGTAGATCTCATATTTCATATTACTGATTGCTTCTATAAAAGCTTTGCTTTGAGCTTCAGGAGAAATAATTCCTGTAGCTTTAGAATAATTTGCTAGATCTATTGAAGTCTCATTTAGAAGTGAATCTAAATTTTTAAGTCTTAATTCTAAATATTTTCTATTGAAGTTAGTTTCATCTTGGTACACTCTTTGAGCTAAATTATTTGCCATTGTGATAAAGTCCATCACCATTTTTGCCACTCGCGTAGAATCTTTATCAATAATTGAAATAACATAATTTCCTTCATCTAACTGTGCAACAGATAAATTTTTACTAAATTCTTTTCGCACATCTGAAAATACTATTTCATTGTCAGTATCATCTGGGAAATATGCTTCTTTTAGGTTATATTTTATTATCATACTATCTAATAATACCCTACTTTCGAGTATTACTAAAAAACTATATTGGTCACCTCCAGATTTTCCTCCTGTTAATTTTGATAATCCTAATTCTTTCAAAGAGCTTGATACTCCGCCAAGCATTGCATCTAAAGAGGAACCTGACGATTTTGGTGGTACTGCGTTTACACTAGCACCATACCAATTAGGCAACAATAATGCATAAATCACTGATGCTATTGCAGCAATAATTGTAATTATAGCAATTTGATATTTTTTCTTTAATACATATTTTAAGACTAATTTCCCCGAAAATCCATCTTTATCTGGATAATCATTATTTGTTGTAATGATATTGTCTTCGTTCATATTTGATAATATAAAATTAAAAATAATTTTAGCTACTTTTTAGCTATTTTTCTAAAAAAACAATACAAAAATACATAAAAAAATAGAATATTTGTACTTTATATAGACTTATATTATTATAATTTAAAAAATATTAAAGTATTTAAAATATCTACCGATATTATTTTTACAGAATTAAAATATAATTTATATTTAATGGAAAATTTAACAATAAATAATATATTAGCCACTAAGCAGTCAAGCAAGGCTATGGGTGGCGTCCAAGCTCAAATGTCAATGAATGTGCTTAAAAATATTATTGGTCCTGAAGGGCTACCAGATAAATTGCTTAATTTAATCAATACATCAGCAAATTCTGTCCAATCAATTCAAGCACAAGCTCAATCGCAATTAAAAAGCGGACATATTGATATTAAAGTATAAAAGAAGTATTCAAAAGATTCATAATTTTTTTCATATAAAGTTGTTTATTAAATGTGTGGGACTTACATTAAAATGTGAGTCCTTTTTTTTATAATTATTTAAATTATTGATTTTTATATAAAAAAAGATTTTTGTAATTTTTGAAATTGTGTTTAAAAACATAATTAATTCATCACACAATTTGAATTTTTAAATCTTATAATTATTCATAAATATTATCTTTGTGGAATAAAAAATAATGAATGATGATAATTTTATAGAATTTAATAAATCATCACAGAAAAATTAATTTTCACATATTACTTTATTTTATCAATTGCGACCGATACAATAATATTCAAAACCAAGATTATTCATTTCCTTTGGCTCGAATAGATTTCTTCCGTCAAAAATGATTTTTGATTTTAATTTTTCTGACATTAAATTATAGTCAGGATTTCTAAAAATAGACCATTCTGTAATTATTAACAATGCTTCACAACCTTCTAAGCAATCATATTGGTTTTGAAAATAATTGATTTTATCGCCATAAACTGATTTTGTATTTTCTATAGCTTCAGGGTCATACACATTAATTGTATAATTGTGCTTTAATAATTCATTGATTACCTTGAAAGCAGGAGCTTCTCTTATGTCATCAGTATTTGGTTTGAATGATAGACCCCAAATCGCAATTTTCTTGTTTTCGCCTAATTTATTAAGGACTTTTTTACTAAAGCGAGCAATTTGATTATTATTTACTTCTTGAGCAGCTTTTACTAATTTTAATTCTACGCCTGATTCTTGTGCAGAATAAATTAATGCCCTTACATCTTTAGGAAAGCAACTTCCACCGAAACCAATGCCAGGGAATAAGAATCTTTTACCAATTCGAGAATCTGTACCAATTCCTAACCTAATTTTTTCAATATCAGCTCCTATTTTTTCGCAATAATTTGACAAATCATTCATAAATGATATTTTCATTGCGAGGAATGAATTTGCAGCATATTTAGTTAATTCAGCACTTTTTACATCTAATATTATAATTGGGTTTCCACTTCTTACAAATGGCACATATAAATCTTTTAACAGCTTAGCTGCATTTTCATCATCAGTTCCAATTACAACTCTTTCAGGTTTTAAGGCATCTTCTACTGCATATCCTTCTCTTAAAAATTCTGGATTGCTCACAACGTTTATTTTATTATCATCGAGAATCTCATTAAAAATATTCTTTACTTTTTCTGCTGTACCCACAGGTACTGTACTTTTATTAATGATGATTTTATTATCTTTGATATTATTTTTCTTGAAAATATTAGCTATATCTGAAGCAGTCTCGAGCACATGATGTAAATCAGCCGATCCATCTTCATTAGGGGGTGTAGGAAGGCAAAGAAAAACGAATTGAGAATTTAATACAGCCTCAGCTAAATTAGTAGTAAATTTAATTCTTTTTTCTGTAATACTTTGTTTTAAATAATACTCAAGACCAGGTTCATAAATAGTAGATTTCCCTGAGGATAATGTAGAGATTTTATTCTCATCGATATCAACGCAAATCACATTATTTCCATTTGTAGCAAATGAAGTTCCAGTTACTAATCCTACGTATCCAGTACCAATTACTGCTATATTATATGACATAAATTTATACTCCGCTAAAAAAAATATTATTATAACTACAATGTCATAATAAGCTTATAAATCACAATACCTAAAATAACTAAGATAGATAAAGTGATTGCAAATTTAATCATTTTCTTAAAGATAAAAAATAAAATTACAATAACTAAAATTACACCTACAGTTATAATTGTGCTTGACATAATAACTTCCTTAAGTAAGTTTGAAATTAATTGTTATAACACCTTCCATATCCATATCTTGTTTTAATGGATTAAATTTCCATTCACGCAGTGCTTGAATCGCAGCTCTTTCTAATATTGGATCGCCACCTTTTTGAGCAGGTCTTAAGCTCACAACCGTTCCATTTTTATCAACGATAAATCGAATTTTGACTTGTCCTCCTCTGGCACCTTTAGGATAAGTTGGAATTTTCTTGCTTAGCACTGTGCGATTGCCACCGCCTCCCCATTCAATATCCCCAAGACCAAGCCCTAAACCTCTTCCGGAACCTTGAGTACCTAATCCAGTACCTAAGAGCGAACCATTAGCAGATCCAATATTTCTACTGCCAGTTCCATTTGCATTTGTAGTGCCAACGTCTGTGGAAGCTATATCTTTAGTAGGAATATGACCAGAATAATTTTCTGGATCATCAGGAGCTGCTATGTCCGATAATTGCGTCTTTCCAGCAGATTCTGCATCACTTAAATTAGTTGATGGTGAGCTACCTAAATGAGCAATACCTTCCTCAGTCAGGTTACCTTTACTTGCTCCAGTGCCATCTCCATCACCGAAGCTAATTTGTAATATTTCTATTGGGATTCTGTTTACTTCAATTTCTCTTCTAACCGGTTTATCTATTTTTATTATAGATAAAAATGGTAGTAAACATAGATAAAAAGCAACTGAGATTACGAAACCTCTTGCCGTAAACTTATCCCATGGAATATTTAATTTTATTCCTGTATTTTCTCTATAAGGAGTGTACATTTTTTAACCCCCGCACACTATTTATATAATAAATATTAATTTCCAAAATTTAATTTAATTTTTATTTAATTCTATCAATCCAACTTTGCGAAAAGCCAGTTTGTTGAGCTGCTTTTTCTGCTTCAGCCCTTGTTTTATAATTTCCAAATCGTACTCTATACCATGTAACATCTCTTATCACTTGAGTTGTAATGTTAGCTTGAGAACCGACTTTTACTTTGACTTTTTTTAACCACTGCTCAGCATCTTGGCGAGAAGGCGAAGAATATACTTGGACAACATATAATTCATCTGAATTTGATAGTTTTTGTTGATTTTTAGTAATATCATTTACACTCAAATCGTTTTTCTTTTGTGCTAATGCTGATTTATTTGTATTTAATTTCTTTAATTTTTCATCTTGTCTTTTCAATTTAGCTGCTTCATTAGCATTGCGGCGTTCTTGTAGTGCAATTTCGTTTGCTTTTTGTTTTTCGAGACGCTTCAATCTATCTGCTTCATTACGTTTCTTCTTCTCTAAGAGTGCTGATTGATTTGCTTCTTGTTTCTTCTGCTTTTTCAATTCCACAGCTTTTTGTTTTTCGAGACGCTTCAATCTATCTGCTTCATTACGTTTCTTCTTCT
>CALLXS010000091.1 GCA_937875295.1 uncultured bacterium
TTTCTACATGCGTTTTATTTAAAATTTTTCCTTTTAAAATTACATTATTTACTCCACAAGCATAAACATAAGAATCAGTTATAAATACTGAGCGGAGCAAATAATCTAAATTATTCTCGTTTTTTATCGTTTGCTCATGCCAAGAATTCCCACCATCAATGGAATTAAGTATTATCCCATCGCCAACTATATACATATTATCTCTATCTTTCCAATTTATAGAATAAAGAGCTTTATTATAACTTGAATGAATATTCCAACTTAACCCATTATCAAGAGTTATATAAATTATTCCGTAATCGCTTACTACGAAACCAGTATCATTGAGCATTTTAATGCACCTAAAACTTTCTACATAATCAGCTTTAAAATTTGGTAAAGGTGTTGGGAAAATAAATGCCTTATTTTGATTTCTGCTATAGTTCCTATCGTGTCCTACTGCAAACATTGTATCATTTAATACATCAACGGAAAATGATTGATGACGTTCCGAAAAATCACCAAAAAGATATAAAGCATATATATTTGTATCAGGGAACCTATATGATCTACCATTGCTTTCTCCTACGTAGACATTCGGAGCGATATATTTCATACTATTTACAGAACGTATAGTTGGACCAGAAAAATGTGATACACTCCAAGTACTTCCACCATCACTCGTTACCATAGGATATGCATAATCTGAAGCAATAAAACCATTTAGTTTGTCGGTAAAACTTATACTATTGAATTTTTTTATATTATAAAGTCCAGAATCTTGAAAACATAAAGTATCAAAATTATTGCATCCGTCAAAAGTTTGAAAAACTAATTTCTTTTCATTACCTATAAAAAAACCTCTATTATCATTTAGGAAATATACTGCTTTTAATGTATCTCTATATAAAGTGGAAAAATATGGGTTATTTTCTGCACTTGTAGGATTATACCAAGTATCCCCATAATCTCTACTAACTAAAAAAAGTGAATCAGCGGATAAGAAAAAGACTCCATTTCTATAGCAGATGTTTTTAAAATCGTTTTTATATATTACATTTACATTGCTCCAAGTAATTCCTGCATCGGTGGTTTTCATTACTAATCCATTTTCTCCTACTACAATTCCTATTAACGAATCTGAAAAAACAATATCATTGTACTTATATTTACCCTCATTATTCAAAGCATAATAAGCTTCTGCATTTGTACCAGTTCTAAGAATTTGGTTTGGATATTCACTTAAGAAATATGAAACATTATATGGATTGCAATATACTTTTTTGAATATTCCATTGTATCCTTCGTAGGGTTTAATTATCTCAGCACTATCCCATTTTGAAACCTTATTATTTGAATAATAATAATATTGCTTATTAGTGTTTGTATTTACACCTGTAACTATTGCGTAATTATTGCATCTACTTATTGATTTTATCTCAAAATCACCATTGCCAAGGTGATAATTTTTATCGATTACAATTGATTCATCTAAATAATAATACATTAGATTCAAACCATAGAACTTCCCAGATTTACTACCGAAAAAGAAATAATTATTAGTCCAAATTTCTGCATCGACAAGCGATGTAACAGGTTCTTCAAAATCAATTTTATTCCAATGTGTGCCTGCATCTCCAGTAAACAAAGCAATTCCATTGAATTCTGTAGACAGAGTTTTATTTTTTCCTACCACCAATCCATTAATGCTTTCACTAAAACAAATAGCTCTAAATTCATAATCAGAATTGGAATAAACTTCTTGCCAATCTTGCCCTTTAGAATGAGTGATATAAATTTTACCATTTAATGTGCAAGCATATCCCACATTTTCATCAATAAAATATACATCTGAGAAGCTAATTGTATGTTCATATTGAGGTAAGGTCTTATTTTTGCTTATTAAAGACCATTCAGTATTAATTTCTGATGCAAATAAATTTGTTATTGCAATAAATAGAAATCCTGCAAATATTAATTTTAATTTAGAATTACTTTTCATAATTTCCCTATTTCCTTTTACTCTATTATTTTACTTTATTTTTTAATAAATTTTCCTATATCGTTTACTTCACCATTACTCACCAATCTTACAAAATAAATTCCTAATGGCAATGAATTTATGTCTATTTGGGTATTACCTGAAGTAAATTTTATGTCATTTCTTAATGATTCTTTGCCTTGATTATCATAAATTATTAAATTATAATTATTATCATCATAATTATAAATATTTTTTCTCTTAATATATAGAGAATTATTTACTAAGCTTAAATCATAAAAATTATTTCCAAATTCATCATTTTCAACTGAAGTATTTATTATTGGATTACTTTGTTGATTATTCGAACAGAATTTCCAACTATGTATATAATGATTTTGGCAACCATCACCTGTGGAAGCTCCGATTCCAATATAAGCATTTTGTGAATTTTGAAGTGATATATATTTACTCAAGTCAAAATCATTAATCTCAAGAACTTCATCTACATATTTTGGAGAATCACTTAACCATATTCTAAGTTTCTTTTTAGTCGCGTTATAATTCACTTTTGCATAATAAATAGTATTATTTGATTTGATTTCAGGTATATCGGAAGTTATATGATTTGCGTCAGTATATATATGGTCTGCTGATAGTTTACCATTTTTGGATGGTAAAATTAAAGCAATATGATTACCACTTGGGTCATTCCTATCTTCTAATTGATATTTATTATTTTTAAACAAATCTAATTCAATAGCAATAGCATTTTGCAGATTTTCATAAGACAATCCCAGCCCATTTTCACCAATTGCATTTAGTCCATTTTCAGTATTTTGAATAATTAAAGAATATCCATCAGCACCGGGAAATGAATTATCAGGATTTTTTGCTTGTGTTGGGTTATTAAGTGAAAAGCTCCATTCTGTTTCCCATTCACCGTTTACCGGAAGTGGTCTATCTCGCCACATTATACCATTTTTATAAAAATCACTTTGACATAATAAAATCTTTCCTTCGGATGGTTGAGCATTCCTTAATAACTTTAGACCAGAAATATTTTCAAAATCTTTATATTCAAAATAAGATGTATCACAAACAATACTATCTTCATTATATTCACATATCTCCCAATCTAGGATCTCTTGTACTTGTGTATGCAAACCAGTTCCACCAGAAAAACCGAAATATACACCACCAGTTGTATCAAAATAATCTTGCATGTTAAAGTTATTTATTGATATAAAGGGTGTTTCAAACTTTTTAGCAGTATCAACATATAATTCAAAATTCATGTTATCTTTATCATAAACAACTTTACAATAATAAATAGTGCTATCAGATTTAATATTACTTCGTTTCTTCATTAGATTATACTGCGGAAAATGTTCTGCAGAAACAATTGAATTTTTTGCATATTGAATTGCAATATGATTAGCATCATTATCTAAATAATTATTTCCCTTCTCATTAGTATTATGATATTGGTCAAATTCAATTACAAATGCATTTCTTATTCCTGCATATCCAATATCACATGCTATTTCACCTAATGCGGTGTTACTTTGTGTTTGCATTACAAAAGCAAAACCATCAGCTCCTGGATAACCCCCATCGTCTTTACCACCATTTCCAATAGTAGGATTATAAACGGTAAATTTAAAAAACACATTAAAACCATTATTAATGTGAACTAAATCTCTATACCATATACTACCACATTCAAGAGTTTTGTAGTTAGTGATTTGCAGAGTATTAATTTGTTTATTTGCAACTCCTTGGAAATTACATTTTGTTTTTATTTCATCAAAAGAAAGACAATTAGAACAAAAGACTTCATTAGCACATATAAATAATAAAATTATAAATAAAGCTATTAATTTGTTTTTTTCCATTTATATTCCCTTAATAAAAAATCAAAATATTAAAATATATATAACAAAATTAATAATTAATATGAAATATTCCAAGAAAATTGAATAATTTTGTGAATTATTTTATATACACTTTATTATTTTATAATATGCGAAATTGGTTTATTGCCACAAGTAAAAAGAAAGATGAATATTACGATGGAATTCGAATATATGCTGATACAGGATTACATCAATTAATGATACAATTTATAAATAAATATTTAAAGAAAAACCAAACTATTTTAGATGTCGGAGCTGGTGAAGGTGCCTTTTCAAAAAGACTATACGATAATGGATTTAATGTAGAAGCTTTAGACATTGAAGAAGAAAAATGGAAAGCAAAAGAAATACCTTTTAGGAAATTAGATATAAATAAACCTTTGCCTCAGTCTATAAACAAAAAGTATGATTCAGTTGTATGTATGGAAGTAGCAGAACATATTGAAAATGCTTGGAATTTATTCCGTGAAGTAAATGAAATCGTTGAAGATAATGGTTATTTCTTTTTCTCCACACCAAATGTTACATCATATTGGTCACGAATTTATTTTTTAAGATCCGGTTATTTTCACCAATTTATGCCTTATGATTTATCATATGGACATATAAATCCTTTAACTTTTCATGAAATAGAAACAATAGCTAAAAGTACAAATTGGGAAGTAGTAGAATCAGAAGAAAGTGGGTTTATTCCTCTTTTTGATTTTTCAGAATTTAAGATACCAGTATTATTTGCTAATATTTTTAAATGGTTCTTTTATTTGATTACAAAAAATAAGAAAAAAGGGTGGGCTTTAGTCTACGTTTTTCGCAAAAAGGCTGATAATAATTAATCTATTTTAGACAACAAAAGTCTGGTTCCTTAAAAGAATTGTATCAGCTTCTGGGTATTTATTTAATTGGCTTAGATCTCTAATTTCTACTAAAGAATTAATATTCTCTTTAGTAAGGATTGATTTTATTTTATCAATAAAATTATCTATATAAAAATTTTCTTCATTGCTATAAATAATTATATTGTGAAAATTACCTTTGCTTTCTACTTGTACGCTAAATTTTGCAGATAAATTAAATACATATCTAATGTTCTTACCAAAAATATCAAATAAAATATCAACAATTTTTATTTGATTTAATTCAATATAAGGAACGCGAATTTTATATGGTTTGCGAGCTGTTTTTTGAACAATTCTGACAATTTCAATTGCATTTATATATTTTGCTATATAATTAATTTCCTTTGTGATTTCAGGATTATATTTTACATTTTGAGTAAATAATTTAATAATATTTGAAGCAAAAGACTCTTCCTTAATTAAAAAGAAATTTTGCATGTTTAAGTCATCTCGTATTGCATTAAGTTGAGTTTGAATTAATTTTAATGTGCTATAATATTCCAAATAATTTTGGTTGTTATTTATAATCTCTATATCATTTGAATATTTAATATTTAACTCATTTTTTAGAGAATTAAGAGATTTTTCGATTACATTTCTATTAGAAAAAGCAAATTTTGTCTTACGAAATAGACTTTGAGTCATTTCAATTTTATTATCAATAAAAAATAACAAATTTTTAAAAATTGTTTTGCCAGAAACGTCATTATAATCAAAAGGACTAAGTTTATTGAAATTATATAATAATTGCATACATTCATCGCGATAAATATACTGTCGTCTCTTTCTTAAGAACGTAATTGCTTTTTGATAAAAATTTGTATTTTGTAAGTTTAAAATTCTTATAATCTCACTTATTTCTCTATTCTCACCTTTATAAATTGATGAAACTGAATGAATTTTAAGCACTAATCCTTTTTCTACTTGATGCACTACAAAAACTAGTTCATCTCCTGTCTGCAAATTATCAGTAAGCTGTGCTTTCATTACGCCGGGTGGTAATTTTACTTTTGCGATTCCATCGCCAAATGTTTGTAAAATTTCACCTTGCATAATTTCACCGACTCTCAAGCGAGACGCTGAAGAACTTTTATTTTTCTTTGTATAGCTATATCCTGCGGTAGCATTTCTTAAAGAATATGGTGATTTACTGCCACTATCTTTAGAAGTTTTATCTATTGCATTATTTGGATTTATAAAAGAATCTGCCATAATTTTTATTTTCGAATTATTAGGTAACGTTAAATTATTAAAATCTTTTATAAAAATTATCAAAAATATAAAACATTTATATTCGATTATATAAAGATATATAATTATAATTAATATTTTTGATTTAGGACAAAATTTAATTTCAAATAAATGTCGAAAGTTAAAACAGCACAATCTATTGATAAAAAAAAGGATAAAAAAGTAAAAAATATTTCTACTGAAAATCTCAATAGTAAAAGTGCTTCGAAAAATAAAAAAGGTGATTCCACCTTAAAAAAATCAATAAAAAGTAAATCTTCTCCTATCGAGAGCGAAGTAATTGTTGATAAGATTGTAATAAAAGGTGCTCGTGAGCACAATTTAAAAAATATTAATTTATCATTTTTACGTGATAAATTTGTAGTAATTACTGGTCTTTCCGGTTCAGGTAAATCTAGTTTAGCTTTTGATACGCTTTATGCCGAAGGTCAGCGACGTTATGTAGAATGTCTATCTCCTTATGCTCGTCAATTTTTAGGAATGCTACGCAAACCAGATGTAGATATTATCGAAGGTCTATCCCCTGCTATTTCTATAGAACAAAAGTCGATTTCATATAATCCTCGCTCTACTGTCGGCACTGTAACAGAAATTTATGATTATTTGAGATTACTTTTTTCTAAAATTGGGACTCAATATTGTGTGAAATGTAATGTACCAGTCCAACACAAAGCATTAGACCAAATTGTTGACGAGATCTTAGAAAAATACAAAGATAAAAGAATTATTATTCTAGCCCCTATTGTAAAAGGACGTAAAGGACATTATCGCGAACTCTTTGAACAATTAATGAAAAGAGGTTTTACAAAGGTTCGTGTTGATAATGAAATTGTAAGTATTACAGAAGGAATGCAGCTCAATAGATATGCTGTTCATAATATTGATTTAGTTGTTGATAGATGTACTGTAAATAAAGATTATGAGCAACGCATAACTGAAAGTATGGAATTGTCAATTAATAGAGGAGAAGGAACTGCTCTAATTTTAGTAGAAAATAACGGTGATTATAAAGAAGTTCTTTATAGTACATCTTATAATTGTCCAATTTGTGGTGAATCGTATGAATCGCCCTCTCCTAATACTTTTTCCTTTAATTCACCTTATGGAGCTTGTCCTCAATGTGAAGGGCTTGGAGAAATTAAAGGATTTGATTTAGATTATGTGATTCCTGATAAAAATATTTCTATTGCTGATGGTGGTATTGCTCCAATTGGTAAAGACAGAGAAATGTGGCTCTGGCAACAAGTAAAAAGCTTTTGTGAATTAAATGATATTGATATTAATATTCCAATTAAAGATATAAATGAAGAGAAAATAAAATTATTATTATATGGAAATAAGAAAAATGATACAGTAAAAGTCCCACATAAATTAAGCAATCAAAAAACTGTATATTATTATCAAAAATTTATTGGAATAATAAATAGCTTAAGTCATCATTTTAATAACACTACTTCTGCGGCAATAGCTAATACCTATGAACAATATATGTCCTCAAAAACTTGTTCACTTTGCGATGGTGGCAGATTGAAGCCCTCGAGTCTAGCTATTTTAATTAATGAAAAATCTATCCGCGATAGTGTAATTATGGATATTGACCATTTACATAAGTATTATAGCAATTTACCAAACCATTTAAACGCAAGACAACGTGCTATTTCAAACCCAATTATTAAGGAAATTGTAGATAGATTAAGTTTCTTGCAGAATGTAGGGTTATCGTACTTGACAATGAATCGTCCTATTCGAACTCTCTCTGGAGGTGAGTCTCAGAGAATTAGATTAGCTTCGCAAATTGGAACAGAACTCGGTGGAATTATGTATGTCTTAGATGAACCAAGCATTGGATTGCATCAACATGATAACGATAGATTAATCGAATCATTAAAACATTTAAGAGATATCGGTAATACTGTAATCGTCGTAGAACATGATAAATCAACAATGCTTGCAGCAGATATAATTATAGATTTAGGTCCCCGTGCAGGAATACACGGAGGAGAATTAATTATTAATAGTCCTAAAGAAGACTTAAAAAAATTACCAAAAAAAATAATAAACAACTCTCTAACTGCTCAATATCTACTTGATATTAAGAAAATAGATTACAATAAAAATAGAAGAGAAGGCAATGGAAAATTTCTCAAAATTATTGGTGCAAGTGGAAATAATTTAAAGGATGTAGATTTAACAATCCCTTTAGGAAAATTTATTTGCATTACTGGTAAATCCGGATCCGGGAAATCATCTCTAATAAATGATACTCTATATCCAATTTTATCGCAACATTTTTATAAATCAGCTGTTTATCCTTTACCATATAAAAAAATTGAAGGAATAGAAAATGTCGATAAAGTTATTGAAATTAATCAATCACCTATAGGACGTACACCTCGTTCAAATCCTGTTACATATACTGGTGTTTTCACAAATATACGCGATTTTTATGCAATGCTACCCGAATCTAAAATGAGAGGATATAAAACTGGTAGATTTTCATTTAATGTTAAAGGCGGCAGATGTGAAGAGTGCGAAGGTGGTGGAATAAAGAAAATTGAAATGAATTTCTTACCTGATGTTTATATACCGTGCGATGTATGCAATGGAAAACATTATAATGAAGAAACTTTGCAAGTGAAATACAAAGGAAATTCAATCGCTGATGTCCTTGAAATGACTATTGAAGAAGCAACAATATTTTTCAAAGATATACCTAAAATACAAAAGAAATTAGAAGTAATGCTCGATGTAGGCTTGGGATATATTAAATTAGGACAACAAGCCCCTACTCTTTCAGGTGGCGAAGCTCAAAGAGTAAAATTAGCTACTGAGCTTTCTAAAATAAATACTGGAAATACAATTTATCTTTTAGATGAACCTACTACTGGACTCCATTTCGAAGATATTAACATACTTCTTAATATGCTAAACAAATTAGCTGATAAAGGTTCTACAATAATTGTCATTGAACATAACTTAGATGTAATTAAATCTGCAGACTGGATAATAGATTTAGGACCTGGAGGAGGCGAAGCTGGAGGCGAAATTGTAGCTGAAGGGACTCCAGAAGAATTAGCCAATAACAGAAAGAGCTTAACAGGTAAATATCTGAAAAAAGAATTAAATTAAAAAAAAATAGCTTCTATTTTCATAGAAGCTAAGTAATATACTATTTTAGTATATAAAGGTGTTATATTATGAAAAAACTTTTTATATAATGGAAGTAATAATTAATTTGTTTATAAAATAATAAATTATTCTTCAATTTATTCTTCAGTACTTTCAGTTTCTGCAGTTGATTCTGTGCTAGTTTCTGCTGCATCTGCAGTGGCAGTACGAGCTTTCACTACTTGAACTACAGTAGTAGATTTAGGTAAAATAAATTCAAATTTATCATCAAGTAGATGTTCAATTTGGATTACCTGCCCCAAACCTAATTTAGAAATATCTACGTGTAATTTAGTAGGTAAATCAGCTGGCAAGCATTTAATTTTTAATTTATGCAGATTTTGTTGTAGAACGCCACCTTGACGTACTCCAATTGAAGAACCAGTAATTGAAATAGGCACTTCAAAAATAATTTTTTCGTCATCTTTATAACCTAATAAATCAAAATGAATTAATTTATCAGTTACTGGACAGAATTTCATTTCCTTAATAAAGCAACTTTGATTTCCTCCCTGCCCTTCGATATTTAAATCAACTAATTTAGCTTCATTAGTATAAATCAATGATTTCATATCTACTGGATTAGCAGAAATGGAGATTGGCTCTTTACCATTCATATAAAATACGCCCGGAATTTCACCATTACGTCTAATTGCTTTTGCGGCTTTTTTCCCTGTTTGGCGAAGTTTAGTATTTAGAGCAACTTTATCCATTGTTTTTAAATTCCTTATATTTTTATTTATTTTCTTATCTATTTTAAATTAATTAGAGAAATTAAGTGTTTCTTATCTCTCTATATCAAATAATGTGCTAATTGAGCGGTTATCGTGAGTACGCAAAATTGCTTCGCCGAGCAATACAGAGACAGTAACCACTTTGATTTTCTCTGAAGCTCTTTTTAGTGGAATAGTGTCTGTTACATACATTGTATCAATAGACTTACTATTTTCTAATCTTTCAAAAGCATTTCCAGAAAATACAGGATGAACACAAAGTCCATAAATATGCAATGCACCCTTTTCTTTTAGAGAATCTGCACATTGAATAAATGTATTTCCTGTATCAATCATATCATCTACGATAACTACATTTTTGCCTTCTACATCTCCCACAATATGAGTAATTTCAGCTACATTATGAGCGGGACGTCTTTTATCCACTAATAATAAGTCACCACCTAATCTTTTTGCATATGAGCGAGCTGTTTTAATTCCACCTACATCTGGAGCTGCAACGGTCAAATTTTCAATTTTTTTCTTATCTAATTTAGTAATTAATGCTGGCGATGCATACAAATGGTCTAAAGGTATATCGAAAAAACCTTGTATTTGTGATGAATGCAAGTCAACTGTGATAATTCTATCAGCTCCTGCCCGCACAAGCATATTAGCTACTAATTTAGCTGTGATTGCTACTCTTGGTTGATCTTTCCTATCTTGGCGTGCATAACCATAATATGGTATCACTGCTGTTACTCTTGAAGCAGATGCACGCTTTGCAGCATCAATCAATATTAACAATTCCATTAAATTATCAGATGGAGCGAATGTAGATTGAATAATAAATAAATCTACACCTCTTACATTTTCTTCATATTTTGCCCAAATTTCGCCATCACTAAAATTAGTAATGCTTACTTGCAATAAGTCGATACCGAGGCTTGCAGCTACTTTTTTTGACAATTCAGGATTTGACCTACCTGAAACTATTTTAAAATCTGCCATTGTAGATGATTCCAGAAGAAACTGATAATTAATTTACATATATAAATATAAAAAAGCTGGGATGGCAGGGATCGAACCTGCGAATGTCGCCTCCAAAGGGCGATGCCTTACCACTTGGCTACATCCCAATCTTCTATTCCGTTAGCAAACTTACCTTTAAAAAGTTACATTTATCTTAATAAGAATTATAACGGACTTCAAAATTAACATTTTTTTGTATAATACACAAATATTTTTTTTATCAAATAATAATAATTCTAAATTTTCTACGTCGTACAATTGTATGTAATAATTATTCTATAGTATTTTTTTGCTAAAAATCTTGTATTATATTAATTATTATTTCATTTTGAAATTAAGAAAATAAAAATGAATCAATTATTTCACGATATTATTAAAAAATTCAATTTTGATGGATATAAGCTAATTCCTGCCAATAAAATTGTCGTTTCTCAAAGAGTTAGAATAAAATGTTCATTCGGTTGTGAAAATTATGGAAGTGGTTCATGCCCACCAAATGTCCCAACGATTGCTGAATGCAGAGAATTTTTCAATGAATATTCTAATGCTATTATTATTAGAATATTAATTAACATTAATCAAAATAGTGATAACATAAATAAAAATCGTAATGACGTTGATTTAACTAATGTTAAATTACTCGAATTAGAAAAGGAATTTTTTAAAGCTGGATATCCTTTTGCATTTGTATTTTATCACTCAAATTGCTCTAAAAAGAACATAATAGAGCATAAATGCGATAGTAGGATTAATTGCAGTCATAAGTCTGATTGCAGACCTTGCCCAACTTCATTTGGAGTTGATATGTATTCTACATTAAAAAAAAATAATATCGATATTGTTGCATTAGAACCAAATTCTGAATATTACTATAAATATTCTATATTATTAATTGATTAATCTTATTAATTGTATTTAAAAATCAATTTTAATAATAACCATAATAAAATAATTACGTATAAAAATATTACTAATTACAAATTAATTAATTTTGTATGAAAATTTTAATATATAGTAAAAATATTAAATTCATTATTTAAAATTAATTCTTAATTTTGTAATTCATAATAATCATTGTAAAATATTAAATAACAAATAAATGGAGATATAAATGCGAAAATATCTTATTTCGGGAATTGTGCTAATATGTGGTGTAGTAGCAGGATTCTCTCTACAACCTGTAATTTCTAGTGATAATATCTTTGAAAATACAAAAAAATTCGATCGTGTGCTAAATACTGCAAATAGAAATTATTTGGAAGATATTGATGCTAAAAAATTAACTGAAGCTGCTATTCGTGCTATGCTAAATGAACTTGACCCCCATTCAGTATATATCACAGCTGAAGATATGAAAGGTGTGAATGAAGATTTCTCCGGTAGCTTCGAAGGTATCGGTGTCGAATTCGACATAGTAAATGATACTCTCACTGTAGCTACTCCTATTGCCGGGGGACCAAGCGATGAAGTTGGTATTCAATCTCGCGATAAAATTGTAAAAATTGATGGAATTGATGCTATTGGTATATCACGCGATTCAGTTCCAAAGAAATTAAGAGGTCCAAAGGGTACTGTAGTAAAATTAGATATTAAAAGATCTGGCGTTAAAGATATTCTGCATTTTTCGATTACTAGAGATAAAATTCCATTAAATTCTGTCGTTTCAAAATATGTTATTGAAGATACTGACATAGGAGTAATTGGGATCAATAGATTTATGGCTACTACTAATGATGAATTAAATCAAGCCTTAGAAGAACTTCAAGCACAAGGAATGAAAAAATTAATACTTGATTTGCGTATTAATCCTGGTGGATATTTAGACCAAGCATTTAGAATGGCTGATGAATTCTTAGGGCATGGAGATACTATTGTTTATACTATTGGTAAAAGACCAGAATTTAATGAAGCATATATTGCAAAAGACGGTGATAAATGGGAAGATATTCCTTTGATTGTGTTAATTGATGCTGGATCTGCATCTGCAAGCGAAATTGTTTCCGGTGCTATTCAAGATAGAGATAGAGGATTAGTCTTAGGCGTGACATCTTTTGGAAAAGGATTAGTACAAAGACAATATCCATTAGGTGATGGTTCTTCTTTCAGATTAACAATTTCTAAATATTATACTCCTTCCGGCAGATGTATCCAAAGAAAATACGAGGACAAAGACGACTACAGACATTTAGTCGGTAGATTAGATTTAGAAAATGGAAATTATATTGACAATGCTCTTAAGAAAATTAAAGATCAAGTGCATAAATTTAACGAAAAAGAAAAAAATGAAAAAGAAAAAATTAATATAGATTCTTTACCTATTTATAAAACTCGTATCGGCAGAGAAGTATTCGGTGCCGGTGGTATTACTCCCGATGTAATAGTTAAGTATGATACTATTACTCCTTTATACAGAGAAATTAGAAATAAGAATGCATATTACTTATATGTAGAAGATTATTTGAATAGTCATCCAGAATTCAAATCTAAATATCAAAATAATTTCAAGGATTTTTCTAAAAAATTCATTGTCGATGACAAAATCTTAAATGAATTTAAACAATTTGCTACAAAAAAGGAAATCAAATGGAATGACGAAGATGCTAAAAAGGATAAACTATTTATTCAAAATGCAATTAAATCCACTTTCGCCCGGTCAATTTGGGACAGAAACAAAGCATCACAAATATCATCTCAGGTAGACGTTCAAATTGTTGAGGCTATTAAATATTTCCCAGAAGCAATACGAATATCAAAAACTAAATAAAATTATATTATAATAAAATATAATGAAAAAGGCTACTTATAATAAATAAGTAGCCTTTGCTTTTATATTATTTGTTAATTAATTACATCGAACCTGCCATTGCAACACCAACTAATTTCTCAACGGTTTTAATTAATGTCAAGAATGAATTTTGATTATGCTTTTTAAATTTTATAGAAGATTTACCTGATTTGCCAGATTTATCTTGCTCAAAAATTATAACATCAAAAATATTAAAAGCATCTACAATAGGTTTGTAAGTAGCATCAGAAAATAGTTTAGCTTTTAGTACTGGAGGGAAAGTATCGAAATTGATATTCATATAACCAAAATTACCTTTTTTAAGCTGAGAAGCATAAGTTGAGGTAGTTAAATTTTCTGGTAAAGAACTTGTTTCTACAGCTTTTAAAGTATTAATATCATTTGAAATCATAATAATATTATTTGCATTAATACAATATAATTTTATTTTTTCTTCGCTTTTATTTGGTAATTCATAATAATTGCCAACTTTAATAAGCTTTTCTTTAGCTTCTTGATTTAGTGATTCAATTATATTATTATCTTTTGTACCAAGTGCTATTGCAAAAACAGGAATATCATTCATTGGAATAGGAAGAGATGAAAATTCATCTAATGAACTAGGATTTTCCATAAAATCAGTAATAGACATAACTACTTCACCATCGAATCTATCGCTATATTTAGACATAATTTCTATTACTTTTGCTACTGAATTAGTAGTATCATTTTTATCAAATAACTTCTCAGACATAGTTTTATATGATTTTAAAGCCTCTGCTGGATCAACTGAAGCAGCGTATGCTGCAAAAGAATTTTTTGGAAATATTTTTAATAATTTATCACTGATTTCACCTTTGAATAATTTCTCTAGATTGATTAATTTATTTAATTCATCAGATAATTTTGTATCATTAGTGAGATTAATTTCATCATTATTAAATTCTGCAAACATAGTTCCATATGTATCTTTATAAAGTTCAATAGCTTTATCCTGCGCAAACTGAGGTTGACCTTGAGTAAAAGTTTTTGCTTTATCAAATGATGATTTCATTAATTTTCCGTAATCAATTAGGAATGAAATATCTTTTTTACCATCATTAAATTCTTTATACATTGGATTAGCTGTAATTGAATTTTCATTTGTCAGAGTCGCGAATTTTTTAAAATCTGTTTCTACCTGTTGCTTATTTTGCTTTTTGATACCAATCAAGGCATATAATACGTTATCATCCCATGCTAATAGAGTATTTTCTTCTCCTACACCTAAGAATTTATCAATTTTACGAGGCTCTTTAGCTTCAGCACCCTGAGCTCTGTTTTTCTTGAGAAATTCATTAAATTTGTTTTTATCTTTTACTGGAGCGAGAAATCCGAAGTAATCATCATTAATAAACATATAAATTTCGCTCTTTGCATCTAATCCTGTAGCGTCAGAATCAGTGATTATTGCTCTTACATATTTCTCCACATCCGAAGCGAAAGCACCTAATAAAGACATCATTTGAGTATACAATTGAGATTTGTCAAAATCCTTTAGCTGTCCTTTTTCGTGCAATTTACCTAAATTCATATCAAGTAAGAGATATGAGTCTTTAGGAATCATTTTGGTCATTTCTGCTTCTTTTTGGCCAGAGCATGATAAAATAAGTATTGTAGCTATAATTAAGCCAATACTTAGAAATAAGTTAATACGTCTCATTATAAAACCCTATATATAGTAAAAATTCAGTTGTTTATCGATTATTTATATTTTGAATATTTCCTTGTTTTAGATCAATCTCACTTTTATTTTTATAAAACGTATAAATAAATAAAATTATTTTAATTATAACATTTTAATATTTAAATCGTTCTTAACACATTATTAACAATTTATTCATAAATTCTTAACTTTTTTAAGATGACAATTTCTAAATATAATTTACTCAGTATATTAGAAGAGCATAAGAACAATTTTTTTCAATCTGCTAAAGTAGCTCTAACAGACCCAGTAGGAAAGAATCTTAAAAAATATAGAGTATCTGTAAGAAAATTAATAGCTTTTAATCATTTCATTCTATTAATTTCAGGAGGTGGATATTACAAAGTAATTGAAAAAGAATTAAAAAAAATTATTAAAGATTTTAATCCAATTAGAGATAATCAAGTCCTGCTAAAAATTGTAAATCTATCTATTAGCAAAAACAAGAAATTAGAAAATTTAAAATCTTACCTCGAGCATTCGGATAATAGCTTATTAGACTCTAATATTTATTTTAAAATCTCTAAGCAATTTCAAGTAATTTCTACATTATTGATATGGCAAAAATTCTATATTACTACGAACTTTCCAGATAATGAAGTTATAGAAAATAATATTGATAATACTTACAAGCAATTAGAAAATAATTTAAACATTGGATTCCATAATGTAAATAGAACTGATGGTAAATCTATTCATAAATTGAGAATAGCTATAAAGAAATTTAGATATATTGACCAAATTGCAGAAAAATTCTATAATAAAAAATCTAAATATAGTAATATAGAGGAATTACAAGAAATAATGGGGCAAATCCAAGATATTAACGTTTTGCAAAAATCTATCATGGATTACATGGACTCCAATCAAAAAATCTCAGATAACTCCGTAGAAAACTATTACGAGGAGATAGAACAGCAAAAAGAAGAAAAGATAGAAGAAATGATGATCCAAATTAGAAAAAATTTAAATATAGGATAAGTTTTTTAAAAAAAATTCTATTTATATTAACTTCGCTTTCTATAAGTTAATATTGCTAATCCATTCATTATTACAACAAATATTCCTAGAATTAATAATAAATTACTTATTTCTGAAAATTTTGCTCCTTTAATAATTATTGCCCTCGATGCTTCAATAAAATATGTAATTGGTAGCGAATAAGAAATAGTTTGAGCCCAAGATGGCATACTATCTATTGATGTAAAGAGTCCACTCATTAAAAGTAATATCATTACAAAAAAGTAATTTACAAACATTGCTTGCTGTTGTGTATGAGCTAGTGCCGATATAATAAGCCCAAGCCCTAAAATAGAAAGTATATATACATTAGCATATAATAGCAATAATCCTACATTGCCCAAAATTGGAATCCCATATAAATACACCATTATAAGTAATCCAACAATAAAAACGATGTTACTTATTGCCCAAAATGGTACCATTTTCCCAATTATAAACTGCCATTTTTTAATTGGTGTAACGTTAATTTGCTCAATTGTACCAATTTCTTTTTCTTTTACGATATTAAGAGCTGTCAAAAATCCAGCAACTACCGTAAGCAAAAGTACTAATATGGCAGGCACCATAAAATTCTTATAATCTCCCTCTTGATTAAACCACACAGATGATCGCACATCTATTGAATTTGAAAGAGAGCTTTCTATTTGTGGATACCACTCTAATACAATTTGTTGATTAAAGTCTTTGATTATCATATTTAAATAATAAGTACCTAACATTGCCTTTACACCATTTATTGCATTTGCAGTTGCAGACAATTGATTACCATTATCCCTGATTAAATTCCTCTCAAAATTAGCTGGAATTGTCAAAATAACATCAACTTTATTCATTTGTAAATCTTGAATTGCATCTTTATACGAATCATAATAGCTATATAAATTAAATGATTCCGATGCTGAAAATAGCGAAATTAAATCTCTAGAATATGTGCTTTTATCTAAATCAACTATTGAAATTGATACATGTCTTACGTCCAAATCAATAGCCCAAGGCAAAATAAGCATTTGCAAAATTGGTACAGCAAAAATAATCGCTACTATCATTTTATCTCTGAGTACTTGCTTAAACTCTTTTTGTATTAAGATTAAAATTTTTCTCATTTATCGCTGCCCAATCCTTATTGCATTCTCTTTTTAAATTTCAACAAACTCAATGCCGTCAAAGTAATCGTCATACCACCCAAAATTGCTGTTTCTTTCCAAATTGAAGCAAATCCAACTCCTTTTAGCATTATATCCTTCACAACAATAAAATACCATTTTGCAGGTACAATATTAGCAAGCCATTGATAAAAAGTTGGCATATTTTCTAATGGAAATATAAAGCCAGTAAATAGTATTGTAGGCAAAAGCATTCCCATCATAGAAAGTAACATTGCTACTGCTTGAGTCTCTGCAATGCTTGAAAATAGCAAACCAAACGTTAGACAAGTTAAAATAAACAACATGCTTTCCGCCATTAGTAGAAATACACTACCTTTAAGTGGGACTCCTAAAATATATTTACTCATAAGTAAAATAATAATTAGATTTGCAAAAGAAAGAACAAAGTAAGGCAATGCCTTAGAAATTAATACTAAAATAGGTCTAAGCGGAGAAACTAAAAGCACTTCAAAAGAACCAAATTCCTTTTCTCTAACTACCGATACTGCTGTCAATGTTGTACAAACTATCATCATTACCATTGCAATCACTCCGGGAATAAACATCATTGAACCATTTAGTTCTGGATTATAGAGCATTGCAACTTCTACATCAATTGTAAATGGCATTTTAGTACCATTTTTATTTAATTCCGTTAATTGATAATCGCCAATTATAGCATTAATATAATTAATTATTGTTTTAGCAATATTTGGGTCTGTACCTTCAGTAATTAATTGCACAGTATTATCTTTGCCGGTCGCTCTGCCGAAATTTTCTGGGAATATAACTACAGCTTTTATTTTACCTTGTTTTATGTAGGTTTCAACATTTTCTGCATTATGTTCAGCCATTTTAATTGTAAAAAATGGGCTAGCTTCAATTTTATCAGTAATTTCTTTAGATTCAATTGATGATGCTTGGTTTACAACCATAATGTTTGCATTTTTTAACTCATTTGTGAGAGCAAAACCAAAAAGTAAAATTTGTACAGCAGGAAGAGCAAACATTACAAGTAGAGTTCTTTTATCTCTAAAAACATGATAAAATTCTTTACGAATAAAGGCTCCAAATTGCTTGAATATTTTTGTATTATTTTTCTTTTTATGATGCATTGTTTTGATTAATTACTTTTGTGATTATTCATTTACTCAATTCTCTTAGCACTATGAGCAAGATGATAGAAAACTTCATTAACATCATTTGCTTTATATTTATTTTTTAGTTCCGCAGGAGACCCCATTGCAGCAATTTTCCCATCTACCATTAATGAAATTCTATTGCAGTATTCAGCTTCATCCATATAATGAGTAGTAACAAAGACAGTAATCCCCTTATTTGAAGCATCATAGATCAAATCCCAAAATTGTCTACGTGTAATTGGATCTACGCCACTTGTAGGTTCATCTAAAAATACAATTTTTGGAATATGGAAAATAGCTACAGAAAAAGCTAATTTTTGTTTCCAACCTAAAGGTAAAGAACCAACAAGTTTATTAGCTTCATTCTGCAAATTCAGAGTTTCAAGTAAAGTAAAAGTTCTTTCTTTATTTTCTTTTGGTTTCACACCATATATTGTTCCATAAAATTTAATATTTTCTACAACTGTAAGATCCTCATAAAGTGAGAATTTTTGACTCATATATCCAATATTATTTTTTATTTTCTCCTGCTCTTTATATACATCATAACCAGCTACATAAGCAGTACCGGAAGTAGGTTTAATTAATCCTGATAAAATCCTCATTGCTGTAGTCTTGCCAGCCCCATTTGCACCTAAGAAACCAAATATCTCACCTTTCTCGACATTAAATGATATATTATTTACAGCAGTAAAATCACCGAATTTCTTCGTAAGATTTTCTGCATAAATAGCATACTTATCAGTTATATTTACTCCATCGACTATAAGTTCTTTATGCTTCATTAATCCCTCTATTGTGTTGCGAAATTACTCTAATTTCTTCGATAAAACAATCCTCAATATTAGGATCAATTTTTTTTATATCAATTTCTTTAAAATCATTTTGAACTAAATATTCTTTCAATTGATTTTCATCTCCATTTAAAACAACATGAGCATATTCACCGAAAGCATAACTATTAATCGTTTTAGGAAATTTTTCTAAAGCTTTTAGCAATAGGTAGGTTTTTTCTGATTTCACAGCAAATAAATTTTGCTTATAATTGGTAATTATATTTTCTGGGGATTCTATATTTAAAATATGTCCATTATCGATGAAGGCAATTCTATCACATTTAGTAGCTTCGTCCATATAAGGAGTAGAAACAAATATTGTAATACCTTCTCTCCCAAGCTTTTTTAACATATTCCACAAATCTACTCGCGATACAGGATCAATTCCTGTAGTTGGTTCATCTAAAAATAGTAATTTTGGTTTATGAATTAAAGCACAGCTTAGAGCAAGTTTTTGTTTCATACCTCCGGATAAATTTCCTGCTCTCCTATTTTTAAATGGTTCAATTTGTTCATAAATATCTTTAATCAAATGATAATTTTCTTCAATAGTAGTATCAAAAAGAGTAGCAAAAAATTGTAAATTTTCTTTTACAGTTAAGTCAGAATATAATGAAAATCTTCCAGGCATATAGCCTACCGATTCTCTAATTGCCTCAAAATCTTCGACTATGTCGTAACCTAATACCTTTGCATTGCCTTTATCAGGAGTAAGCAGAGTAGTAAGTAATCTAAATAAAGTAGTTTTGCCAGCTCCATCGGGTCCAATTAAACCAAATATCTCACTCTCTTCGACAGCCAAGTTAATATTGTCTAAAGCAATTACTTTTCCTTTATTATAAGTCTTAGTAAGATTATTAATTTCGATTATTTTCATTTGATTAATAGTAAAATAATTTGAAGATTTTATGGAATTAATACTTCGCCGTACATTCCTATTTTTAAATAACCATCATTTTTTACTTTTACTTTTATTTCATAAACTAGATTTTGTCTTTCATTCTTTGTTTGAATTGTCTTAGGAGTAAATTCTGCTTTATTAGCAATTTTCTCGATTTCGCCATTAAAATCTTTATATTCATTTTCGCTTACATCGATTCGAACTTTTACTTTTTGACCAATTTTCACTTTTGCTAATTGCTCTCCGGTTAAATATGCTTTTAAAGTCATATTGCTTAAGTCAGCTATTTTATATAGTGGCTTTCCGACCGTAGTTATTTCCATAGCTTCAGCATATTTAATTAAAATTGTTCCATTTAAAGGGTTGATGATTGTATATTTACTTATTTGCTCGCTTAATTGATTCATTTGAATTTTAAGCGGAACAGTTTCACGAGAAATACTTGAACTGCTTAATTCTAATGCAGTTTTTTGTGCTTCAATCTGATTATTTAGCACTTTAATTTGATTTTCAATGTCATCTAATTGCTTTTGAGTAGCTGCATCAGCTGCCACTAGTTTTTTTACTCTTTCTCTATCTTGCTCAGCATAAGCTATTTGCGTCCTTAGTGTAGCTAATTGAGAATTAATATCTGGTTTTCTACTTGAAATAGCAGCACTTTGAGCTTTGACTTGCTTTTTCATCAAAGTTAAATTAGTACTATCGATAAAACCAACTACTGCTCCTTCTTCAATAGTTTGTCCTTCTTCAATATTTAATTCTTTAATTACCCCATTTGCTTCTGAGGAAATTATAATTTCTGTAGCTTCAAAGCTTCCGGAAGCATAATTATTTTCTTCTTCTTGACCGCAAGCAATCATTATAAGCGGACATATTATTGCAATTAATATCTTTTTCATTTTATTTTCCTATTGTAATTTTATTCTTATATTGTATAAGTAGTGATTTCAATTTATGTAATGTTTTATTTAATTTAGCTATTTCTTCAGCATTTAATTCTTTAATGTAATCATTAGAATTAATCACTCCATTTTCGAGCTGAGCTGAAGCTACTTGCTTAATCGAAGACCTTAAGCCTATTAATTCATCATCTTTTTCTAATAGTAATTTATATTTATTTAGAGCTTCTTCTTGACGAATAATTTCTAATTTAGTATTAAAAATGAAAGTCTCTTTCATTACTTCATTGCTTTGTTTGTTAATATTAATTAACTCATAATCACGCGATTGATTATAAAAACCTGTAATTGGAATATTTAAATTTACTCCTGTTATATAATACCAACCCGGATTTTCGTTAAATAGATTTAAGGTAGGATTACCATATCCTCCTTGAAAAAATGCGAATAATTTAGGTAAATTTTTTGCTAATATCATTCCCTTTTGTGCATCAAGAGCAGAGCTTTGTTCCTTAAACATTTCTATTTCAGGTCTTTGAATGTCTTT
Source organism: uncultured bacterium (assembly GCA_937875295.1). Lineage (GTDB taxonomy): Bacteria > Bacteroidota > Ignavibacteria > Kapaibacteriales > UBA2268 > CALLXS01. Next base: position 21,962 of record CALLXS010000091.1, read on the forward strand.
TGACAAAGGAATTTCTTCTGGGTTAATTAGCGTTACATTATCATTTAGCTCTTTGCCTATTAAATCACTTAATAAATAAATACTTGATTTTATTTCAGAATTAAGTTCTAATTGATTTTGCTCTAATTTTAGGATTTCTGCTTTTAAAATATTCACATTACTTTTGAGAGCAACTCCATTGTCGACTTGCGATTGTATCTTTTTTACCATTAGATGCAAATCGCTTTTTGATAATTCAATTATCTCATTTTGCTGCTGAAGCATTATTATCCCAAAATATAGTTCAGTTATTTTCTCTTTAATTTTATATAATTCAACATCAAGTTTTTTTTCTTCTAATCGATTATTTGCTTCAATTAATTTATTTTGATTAGATATAATCCCACCATCATATATTACTTGATTAATCTCCGCAATTGATTTATATTGGAACTTATCGGGCGATGGTAGGTTTATTCCCGGAAAATTCAGGTCAATATGTGGTACTTCCGATTGATAAGTAGCTTGAGTTATAATATTTATTTTAGGGAAATAACCTGATGTAGCATTAGATAAATTTTTATCTTTTGCCTGATGAAGTAAATTTCTTTGTTTATTTAACGGATAATTTTTCTCTGCTAATTGGTAACATTCATCAATAGTTATCGACTGAGAAAATACATCAATCGAAGCAAAAGAAAGTAATATTACGCATAAACTAATTATTCTATTCATTTTTATTTATTTAATTTGTGGATTAATTAATGCAAGACTTTTTACTAATTGTGAAACTATTCCCTTTTGAGTTTTTATCAAAGCAGAAAATTCATTTTGATCAATGATACTTGAAGAAACAAAAATCGGTTTACTAATAAATGGAAAAATAATTATCCCAATAAAATTCATCATAATATGATAATTACTCAAATTTGGATTCAATTCATTTAAATATTTCACAATATCTTTATTTTCAAATATTACCTTTAGTCTATTTACAATTTTTGAATTTATGTTCTCCTGCCTTAACTCATTAATTACAAATAAAGGTAATTCCGGTACTTTTAGTAATAAATCAAAATACTTATCGACAACTTCATCAATTTTTTCAATTAAAGAAGTATCTTTTTTTGCTAATATTGGTATTATAGTTCCAAATAATTCATCTATCTTTTCCTCCATTATAATCTTGAAAAGAGTATCTTTACTGCGATAATAATAATTAACTAATGCTAAATTAATACCTGCTTCTTCCGCAATATCGCGAGTACGAGCACCTGAATATCCTTTCTCTATGAATATCTTTCGTGCTGCTATTTTAATTTTATCCTGTGTGCTAATACCCATTTTATATATTATAAGTTAATTTTTCAAAATATTAAACGTATGTATAAAACGTTTATTTTAATCATTTGTTTAATTTTTTATTTTTTTGGTAAATTTCCTTTATCTAAATAAAAAAACCCACTATCAAGGGACAGTGGGTTTATCTAACTAACTTAAAGAATTAATTTTAGTTATTTCTTTTCAGGCATTGCTAAAATTTCAACAATTTTATTTGTATTTATATATTTTTTAGCAGTTGCTTGTAAATCTTTTGCAGTCATTGCATTAATTACTTTGTCTGATTCAATAATGCCCATTGGGTCTTCATTATTACGAGCTTTTGCAACCAAACTACCCATCCAATAATTATTATTAATTAAATTAATATCTCTTTCATTTAAAAGTGCTTTTTTCACTTTATCTGTAGCAACTTCATCAGGTTTAGATTTATATGAATTAATTAAATCGATTACTGCTTTTTTCACTTTATCAACTTCTTTAGGATTAAGTACCATATCAATATTAATTGCATATTGACCTGTAGGAATATTTTGGAATTGTACCCAAAGGCTTGGAGAATAAGTAGCAGATAATTTTTCTCTAATAGTTTCAATTAATCTTATTTCTAATGCATCAACTACAGCGCTAAGAAGCATTCTATTTTTAGGAGTAGCATCTATATTTCCTGACATTGTCATGCGAATGTGAGCTTTATCGTCATCGCCTTTATATATCATTGTTTTTGATGCTTTTGTTGGATATCCAGTTTTTAAATCTTTATAATTTTCTTTTTGACCTTTTGGAACAGAACCAATATATTTTGCAAAATATTGTTTTACAGTCGCAGGGTCAAAATCACCAACTACTACATAAGTGAAATCACCTAAATTAGAAAATCTATCTTTAAATATTTGCATACCTCTATCATAATTTGCTTTATTTAAGAAATCCATTGTAAAAGGTTGCGAACGGAAATGATGATTACCTAAAATGAATGTAACTGAATCTCTATAAATATCATCTTGAGTCTGACCTTTGCTTAATAATTGAGGTTTTATTCTTTCTACAAAATTATTATATCCATCTTTATCCATTCTTACATCTGAAGAAAATAAATTAACTATTTGGAATAAATATTCCAAGTCTTTTGTAGATGATTGTCCTGAGAAACCCTCGAAGTAATCATTTATATAAGGATTTACTCCAACTATTTTACCAGCTAATACTTTATCAAAATCAGTCTTAGAAAATTCAGATATTCCGCTTTCGCTTACCATTGCAGTAGCAAGATCTGCAGAGAAATAATCTTCATTACTATATAGTGAATTACCGCCCCAGCTATATGCACCAAATAACACTTCATTATCTTTGAAATTTGTTTTCTTTAAGATTACTTTAGCACCATTTGATAATTCAAAAGTCTCAGTGCCTAATTTATCATTTTTCGCTTCATTTTCAATTTTACCAATATTTGTAATTACTTTATTGAATAACGGTTTATCAATAGTTGTTTCGACTTTAGCAGCTAATTGAGTATTCATAGTTTTATTATACATTGTTAGCATATCGGAATTTTGCAATTTAGAAGCATCATCTTTTTCTGGTAAATTGACTGTAATTACAGTATTTTCTGCAGTTAAATAGTCATTTCCAACAGCAGCTATTTCTTCAGGAGTTACTTCAGCGAGAATTTGCTTAATAAATTCATAATCAAAATCTACACCACCCATTGATTTTCCATCAGCAAAATAACTAGTTAGTTCATTTACGTAGCTATCATGTTTTGTAGTATTTTTTTTGGATAACATATCTTCAAGCATTGCACTATATTCAGTTTTAGCTCTTTCTAATTCTGCAGGGTTAATACCGTGTTGCTTTATTCTTGCAACTTCAGTTAAAAATCCTTCTACAGCTTTTTGTAGTCCACCATTTTTAGCTCTAATTGAACCAAAAAATGCATTTGTATTACCCATGAAATCGCCAGATCCGCCTCCAGCAGCAATAAATGGAGGATTAGGACCATTTGTAATTTCTTGAAGACGGTAATTTAATATCACATCATAAATTTGTTTCTTTAAAGTAAGGGCATAGCCTTGATATGTATTTTCGTTATGTTTAGGTAATTTAGTTATAATAGTAGCCATTTCGAAAGGCATTTCTTTATCGCTAACTATAGAAACTTTTGTATCTTTATGAGGAGTTAATCCAAATTTTTCTCTTGTACGATTATTTTTAGGATTTTTTAAGCCGCCAAAATATTCTTTAGTCAATTTTTCAATTTTATCTACATCAAAATCGCCTACAGCTACTAAAGCCATCAAATTTGGACGATACCAATCATCATAAAATCTGCGAATTTGTTCTGGTTTGAATGTACTTAAGAACGCAGTATCGCCTATCAAATTTCTTTTAGCATATTTAGAATTAAAGAACATTACTGGATAATGTTTTTCTTGCATACGGCTAAATACATTCATTCTTTGGCGCCATTCAGAAATAATTATTCCTCTTTCTTCATCAATATCTTTAGCATCCATTGTAACGTTTCCAGCCCAATCTGCTAAAATTTTAAAGGATTCTTTTACTAATTTTTCATCGCTAACTGGAATTGGTAATTCATACATTGTTCTGTCAAATCCTGTACTTGCATTAACATCTGCACCGAATCTGATACCAAATTTTTGTAATACATCTAACAATTCATTTTTTGGATAATTCTTAGTTCCATTAAAGCACATATGTTCAGTAAAATGTGCTAACCCGTTCTGGTCGTCATCTTCTTGAATTGCACCAGCATCAAGCACTAATCTGAAATGACCGTGCTTTTCTGGAGTTGAATTTTTTCTAATATAATATTTAAAGCCATTTGGCAATGTACCTATTCTAACATCCTTTGTTAATGGTATTTCTTTGTCAGAATTAAGGTCATATTTTGCCGATAGTGAAGCAACGCTAAATAGTAGCATAGCGATTACTATTGGTTTGAATGAATTTAATTTCATCAATGATTCCTTGTATTTATTTTTAATAAAGTATAAATTTTATTTTTCGTGGTTTGTTAATTAAGATTACTCAAATTGTCGCAAAAAGTTGCAAAACTAGTAATATTTTATTTGAAAAATTAATTTAATTTGCAAATATAACATTTATTTAGTAGATAATCTTGATAGATAGTTATTTCATTTATAATTAATTATTATCTGTTACATATAGAATTACTGATTTATATAAATACAGAATTGAAAAATCATTACAATATTTTTATATTACTTTACGCCTTAAACTTAATGTTTTATAACTAAAATAAAATTAATAATTTGAAATTAAAAAACAATATAATATTAATATTCAATGCACTTATATTATTTTGCTTCTGTACCTTATCATTAGTTTCTAACGACAAGGGAGTATATTTCGAAGCAACTGCATTCTCATCTGATTCTCTCGGTTTCCCTAGAATTGATGTAGCTGTAGCAGTAAATTATAGTGCATTAAAATTTGAAAGTGTTGATAATATATATTTATCGAAATATTCATCACGCATAACGATTAAAGATAGCAATGATGCAATTGTCGCTGAATCAAAACAATCAAGACAACTTAAAGCAAATTCTCTTTACGATTCTCAAGGTGGTAATGCAAATTTCGATTACTTTTTTAAATCATTTATTTTGCAACCCGGAAATTATAAAGTAAAATTAAATATTATTGATGATTTCACAAATAACGATTATGAAATTAACAGAAAAGTTTCTTTGCTTGATTTCGATAAATTTGATTTCTCGATGAGTGGTACTTTGCTTGTAAGTAGCATAGAACAGACTCAAAATGGATTTAATATTACCCCTTATCTATCTGATAATATTGCTCCTGTAATTAACTCTTTATTTACCGTTATAGAAATTTATAATAATGTAAAGAATCCATTAAATCAAATAGATAATGATACTATTAACTTTATTTATGTCCTATATAATCAAGATAGAAAAATAATTACTAAAAGTGATATAATTCAGAAAATTATCCCCAAAGGGAAAAGTGCTGCATATTTCTTAATTAAACCAATTAAAGGGCTAAAGCAAAACGAAAATTATATTTTAAGGACTTATGCCTTGCGTGATGGAGCCGATACAATTAGTTTTTCTAATTATATAATTGCTGCGTCTGAAAGAAGCATCGAATATAAAAGACAATTAGGTGGTGTGAGCTTAGAGAATATTGATTTAGCAATTGATCAAACATTCTATGCAGCTTCGTCTGACGATATGAAATATATGAGATCCGGAATTGATGAAGATGATAAGTTAGATAGATTTATTCAATTTTGGAAATCGTTTGATCCTTCACCAAATACAGAAAGAAACGAAGCATTTGATTTATACTTTAAAAGAATAGAATTAGCAAACGAAAGATATAAATTCTCCGGCGGAGAAGGCTGGAGAAGCGACCAAGGAGCTGCATCAATTGTATATGGTATGCCCGTAACTGTCGAAAGATCTAACCCAGATTATATGGGAAGAGTTTATGAGAGATGGAATTATCAAAATGGACGATCTCTTATATTTTTAGATAGAAATGGGTTTGGTGATTATAGATTAGTGCAACCAGCATATATAAGTGATAAATTTGTATTTGAATAAGGGATAATAATATGGAAAATTTGAAAAATATTTATTTAATAATTCCAGCTGGAGGAAGTGGGAAAAGAATGAATTCACCAATTCCTAAACAATTTATTGAAATTGATAATGTTCCAATTATTATTCATACACTTCGGAAATTTGACAAAATTAAAGAAATTAATAAAATCATTATTTCTATCGCTCCCGAAATAACCGAGGAATTAAAATCGTATATCCATAATTTTAATATAATCACCCCTACATATTACGTAGCAAATGGAGAATTTCGCCATATTTCTGTTTATAATGCTTTGGTTAGCGAGCATTGTAATAATGCTGATTATGTGCTTATCCATGATGCTGTAAGACCCAATATTAGCTCTAATTTAATTCATAATATAATAAACAGCTTATCTCAATATGATTCGGTGATACCAGTGGTCCCAGCAAAAGACACAATTAAAGAAGTAGATAAAGATAATTTTATAATTAGAACTCTTAATAGAGAAATATTAAGACAAGTACAGACCCCTCAAGCATTTAAATATGATATAATTTTAAAAGCATACAACCAAGCTATTACACAAAATGCAATTTTCACTGATGATTCTGCGATAGCTGAACTTGCCGGCGAAAAAGTTAAAGCAATTTTAGGTGAAGAAAGCAACATTAAAATTACTACTACTGAAGACTTAAAATCAATAAAATAATATTAAAAACAATATATTTAATTCTGAAAAATGAAAGTACTTAAATTCGGCGGAACTTCTGTTCAATTTCACGATAATATGAAGCAAGTGAAAAATATTATCTCTGATATGCAAAATGAACAACTATTGATTGTACTTTCTGCATGTCGCGGTACAACTGACAATTTATTAAAATTAGCCGAAGCATCTGCAAATAATCATTCAGATTTAATGCAAAGTTTATTTAATGAAATTAAAAATCATCATTTAGAGCTAATTACAAATTTAAAATTAGATAATGAGTTTAATGTGAATGTAATAAATGATGTTAATTCTATATTGAATCAAATTGAAAATATGTGTGAAGGCATTCGACTACTTAAGGAATTGACCATTCGCACTCGTGCTACTCTTGTAGCTAATGGCGAATTATTATCCACAGCCATTTTGTCGAATTATTTAAAATCTTGTGGAATTAATAATGTCCTATTGGATGCTCGAGAGATCATGAAATTATATTATAGTAATGCAGATTCTTTAGTTAATTTCGAAAAAACTAGTGAAAATATTAAAAAGGCTTTTACGCAGAATTTATATTCTGGATTTAATATCCAAATTATTCAAGGTTTTATTGGCTCCGACCCGATGAACAATACTGCAGTATTGTCGCGAGGTGGTTCAGATTATTCTGCAGCCGTATTCGGGGCTGAATTGCAAGCTGAAGAAATTCAAATTTGGACTGATGTCTCTGGGATTTTTAGTACAGACCCAAGATTTTTCTCTAATGCAAAAACAATTGAAAGAATGACATTTTCAGAGGTAAAGGAATTGTCAGCATTTGGAGCAAAAGTTCTACATCCAGACACAGTAAAACCTGCAATAGTTGCAAATATACCTGTTAGAGTATTAAATACTCATTCGCCACAAGAAAATGGAACTTTGCTTACAAATAATATCGAAGAAAGTATTTCGCAAATAGATGCAATTACGATGCTTAAATCGCTAAATATATTCTCTATAACTATTCCATCTGAAAGAGAAAGAAAATCAGAAGTAATACGAAAAATTTCTGAATGTATGAATCAAACGAGCGGAAATTACTTTCTTATTTCTCAAGGGATATCAGAAATTAAAATAATAACGGATAACATTTCGAGATTGTCTTCTACTTTCTCAAAAAATTATTTAACTTCAAATTTAAGCGATGTGGCAGTTTTATGCTTGGTCGGGAAAAATTTAACTTATTCATCAAATTCGAAATTACTTAATAATATTTCCAATATTATATTTAAATACAACATTGAAATGTTAGAAATAATTAATAATAATGCTATTTATATTGCAATGAATACTCTCGAAAATTCAAATTCATTATATGAAGAATTACATAATTTCATTATTAATTCAATTTAATTTTATTTCTATAAAAATATTTTTCTTTTTTTAATTCATTAAATAAATTTAATCTTATTTTTGTATTCAAATAATTAATAATTTGATAGTTGTAATAATTAATTCATAAATAGAAACGATACATAAATGAATATTAATAAATTCATATTTTCAATTTTGATTGCTGTTGTAATGCTATTAGTGGCATGTGATTTATTCAAATCAGATACTGATAGGTTCGTTGAAACTTATAGAAAGGTCTTGATTAACACTGAAATAAATGCCTATGATTCAGTAAAAGCAAGAAAGGAACTTTTGAAAATTTTAGATGAAGATGGTTATACATTAGAGACTTTCCAAGATCAATTTATGAAAATTGCAAAAGAAGATCCTGAAAATTTAACTAAAATTTTAGATACAATGAGGCAATCAATAGCGAAAGAGCTTATAGAAAAAAGAAATAAATAACGACAAATATCAATAAAAAAAATGAAAAACACTATAAAATACATATTTCTTACTATATTTATCTCTATATTTATACAAAGTTGCGAAAAAACTGTTACTGGAGTAAATCTACCGTATGAAGAAAAATTAGTTATTATGGCTTTATTAGAACCAGAAATCGATTCAGTTTTTATAAGCATAGAAAGGACTCTCCCACCTTTATCAGAATATCAATATGAATTAGCACAAATCGCAGATGCAGAAGCATATATTGAATGCAATGGTGAAAAAACTCCTTTAATATTTTCTCCATCTTATCAAAATATTAATTTTTATACAGCTAAATTAAAAGTGTTGCCAGGGAATCAGTATAATTTATTTGTAAAATGGAAAAATCTCTCAGCAAATGCCTCTACTATTATTCCTCAATTAGATGGTGATTCAATTATAAATATAAACAAATACTTAGATTCTACTTATATCGATAGGTATATGTGGGAAAATTATATATATAATATGATTTATGATATTGATTTTTTCACAAATCATAATTCAATATATAGGATAGCACATTATGATTCAACTTCTCCAATAAATACTTATTATGAGTATACAAAATATTTTGTTAAAGCAAATTCAAATATCAAATTTAAATATGTTATTTCACTACAAAATGCTAATTCTACATTCAAAGAAGAAGATAATCTTTTCCAGCTTATCGAATATGATTATCAATATTTGAAATATTATGAATCAAGAGATGAGGGAGATTTATCTGATAACCCATTTTCTACAAGTGGACAAAATATAAAAGGCAATATACAAGGTAATGGAATTGGTTATTTCTTTAGTTTGAATAGATATGAAATTGACCTTAAAAATAAAAAATTAATCGAATCTGATAAGAAAATCAACATGGGACGTAATGATTTAGTAAAATAAATCTATTTCTCATTTTGAATATAAATCTTTTCTAATTCCTTAATAATACTTCCTGCATAATAATCATAAAGATTGTTGTTCAGGATTTTCTTTTTACCATTTTCAGCAATCACCTCAGCATCATTAGAGTTTTCTAAAAAGTATTTGGCTAAAAGGATTGCTTCTTCTAGTGAATTATAGCAAAAATAATCTTTTCCTTTAATAAGATTTTTATTGTTAAATTCAGCTTTGTCAATCAGCTTTTCAGTAATTAATAATACCCCACAACCTAAAATATTTTCAATTGTAATTTCTGGATTAATACTATTTAAATTTTCTATACTTGATGTAATAATTATTTTACTATCGGAAATCAATGAAAATAAATATTGTGAAAATACATTTTCATTTATTTCATTTGCTAATTGCGAGTTTTCTATCTGTTTAAAATCACTAATATTTATTTTACATTCAAGATTATTTTTGGCAAAATTAATTAATTCTTTCTCATTTTCGCTGCAAAACACTTGGACAATAGGATCACGTAAATCAAAATCTTTAGGTGATGAATTACATCTGGAATCGAACAAATTGGGTAATTTTATAATATGATTATGATTTATTAACTTAACTGAATCTGACTCATCAGAAGTAAATATAACATCAATTTTGTTCAAAATGGAGTCTGGTAAAGTATTCTTAGATAAATTATTTATATACACAGAAAGTATACCAGCATATTTTGAAATTTCTGTAATCTCTTCTATCGAAAAGTTATTTGGTTCAATCAAAAAGATTACATCCGGAGAGAAATCTTTAATTTGATTTTCAAATTTGTTTTCTGAAGCATCAGTATAACCATTTTCAATAAGCCAAGCATAGTGCAATTCCTCACAATTATAAATAATATTTTCTACTTTGCAACCATGATTTAAGAATTTAGCTGAGAAATAATCGCTATATAAATGCTGTGTAGAGAGAATGTAAGCAATTTGTTCAGAATATTTAAGTGAGCCTAAAAATACATCTTTATATAAATCTTTTAGGAAATAATCATTATATTTTTGAATGAAGACTACTGATAATTTAGGTCTTTCGAATAGTTCAATTAAATTATCTTGTTTTGATTTATCCTTAGATAGGTAGTATAAATTAATATCATTTATTAAATTTGAAATAATATTTTTATTTTTTGAAATTAGTGAATATTTAATCTCAATGCTATCATTATTGCTTTTGAATGTGATAGATTCAGAGCAAAATTCATCTTTTTCTATTGGGATAAAGTCTTCAGAGATAATTAAAATAATTGAATTATCATCGATATAATTCTTAGCAATGCGATATGAATCGGGTTCAAATTCGCCATTTATAACTATTAAATCAAATGTATATGGGCTTTTAGCTGGAGCTAAAAGATAATCATTAATAGAAAATTCACCTGTTATGCTTTGATCTACTGGAGCAAATTCTACTTTAAGTTTTATATTACTTTGTTTATTATTGAAATTTACATAAAAATCAAGCACCTTAGAATAATCGTCGGCATCGAATTCTACATCTAAAATATTTGCTTTGGGAAATAATTCATGTACTTTTTCAATTAATGATGAACCATTCCATAGCAAAATATTATTAAATTCTGATTTTTCTACAGAAATACATGTTAATAATTTCGAACAATTATTTATGGACATTAATTTATTTTCTAATTTCATTTTTAATTTCAATAATAAAAAAAGCAAAAATAACAATTATTATAATAAATTCTACATATAAGTTATATAAAAAAACCGAAGAATAAAATATACCTTCGGTTTTATTAAACTAGTTAAACTATATAGTTTTAGCTAAAAAGATTATTTTCTTTTATTTATGCTAAGCCTAACATACGTTTTACAACTTTTTCATCATTTTGATGAATTAATGTAGATTGGCGTAAATCTCTTTTAGTTTTACGTGTTTTTTTTGTTAAGATATGGCTTTTAAAAGCTTTTTCTCTTTTAATTTTCCCAGTACCGGTTAATTTAAATCTTTTTTTAGCGGAACCTTTTGTTTTAATTTTAGGCATTGGATTAATTCCTTTTATTTATTTTATTTTCTAATTCTTATTTAAAATATAATACATCCAAAATATTGGACTACAAATTTAATACTTTTTCCACAATTTCCCAAATATTATTTCATATTATTTTTTTATTTAAACAGAATATAATTCAATATCTTCTTAAATATAATTTATTTAAAATATTTGGCACGATATTTTAATCAAAATTACTAATTATTTATTATACTTATTTAAAATATTTTTAATATTTTAATGTTTTTTAGTTTATAATTATGTGAAATTTATTCTATTTGTATCAATTTAAGTAATATTCTCCCAAATGAAAATAAAAAAATATATTGCAGCAAACATTCAAGAAGGGAAAAATAGGATTTTCGAAGAGTTAGGCGAAAATGCTGTGATTCTCTCTGTTCGCTCAATTCCCAATAGCGACAATATTGATGATATGCTTGTAGAGATTATTGCAGCAATTGAGCCAAATGCAAATTCAAACAAGTCTCCCTTAAAATATAATAGCGATTCAATTATTACTAACGCTCCCGAACAATTTCCAGCAATTGATGAGACTGATAATATTCAGCACCAGTTTAATAGACTTTTTAATGAAGTAGACCAATTAAAATCCCAAATATATGAGCTTACTGAAATCATTAGATTTAAAAATATTTCTGCTCTTTCTCCAAATGCTCGCAAACTATATAAAATCCTATTAGATAGTGGCATTAGCGAAAATATGTCACTAAATACAATAATTAGATTAAATATAAATGATACAAATATTAATATCAGAGAAATTGTGCGAGATGCTGGGAAAATACTCCTCGAGAGAATTAATTTTGGAGATGTTATAGAGAAAAAAGAAAAGCAACAAATTATTGGGTTCATTGGTTCTAATGGTTCAGGAAAGACGACATCGTTAATTAAGCTTGCAATTATATGTAAATTAGTATTTGAAGGAAATGTACTCATAATCTCTGCAGACAACATTAAAATAGGAGGAGCAGACCAACTTCAATCTTATGCTTCTATTACTTCTATCCCATATAGAGCGGTAGAAAATAATGAGGAATTACTTGAAATAATTAAAAATGAAAAAAGTTATAATTATATTTTTATTGATTCGGCAGGAGCACCTCAGCATAATATTGAATTGCAAAACGAAGCAAATAACATCCTTTCTGGTGTAAACTTCGATCATAAATATTTAGTTATTCAATCGAATTTAAGCAAAACATCTGCAAAATCAACCTTAAATTCTTTCAAAAAATGGAAACCATCATCAATTATTCTTAGCAAAATTGATGAAACTACCCATTATGGCGAAATAATCGAAGCACTGAGTACCGCTATGATTCCTATTTCTTATTTCTCATCTGGTTATACAATACCAGACGACATAGAACAGGCTGAAAGAAAAATGCTAATGGAATTGTTTTTACCAGAATTGCAATACGACAACAATAAAGATTCTGCGTTAGAATCACATCTAATCAAAGAAATAATACTTGAAAATAAAAAAATTGAAAATAATAAATCTGAAGATAATAAAATCGAAAATTTAACTAACGAACCTAAAAAAGAGGATTAATAAATGGCTAAAAATGATAAAAAATCTGATAAAATAGATGGTAAAAGTAAAGAAATAGAAGAACAAGAAGCAGAGAGAAAAAAGAAAAAAGCTGAATTAGAGAAAAAGATAAAAGTAAACGAAAAAAATCAGAAAAAAAGAATCAATAAATTGGTTAATTTCCCTTTTAAAACTTTACTTCAAATATCTTTGATTTGTGGCTTAATTTATTTTATTATTCTATTTTTTGGTCAAGATGTAGATATAATGAAATCTGTTTATAGTGCTGCTATTGTCTTTTTAGCAGTTCTTTTAGGTATTGGTATAATTATGACTGCATTTATTTTAATCATTTCTCAAAGAAAAGAAATTGAAGCAAAACAAAAAGAACTAGAAGAAATTGAAATGCAACGATTAGAAGACGAAAGAAGACAACAAGAAATTAAATCAATGGAAGAGGAAATTAAAATTAATGAGAGACAATTAAAAAATAACATAGGTACTGATATTTCTGATAATAATTTTGTCGTTCAAGAAGAACCTAAACCTATTGAACTACCTAATTCCCAAATAGATAAAGACGAAGACTTAGTCCCAGATTTAAATGAAAATGATTTCGATGATTTAAATAATAACAATTAAGCAAATTTTAAAATCAATATATAATATAATAAATAATAATATTTTTTGAAAATCGTTATAAATTAGACACATTTATAATAACATTATATTTTTAATAGTTTTCAAATGATAAAACAATATTAAAAATATAAAATTCTTCCCTATAATAAAAGTAAGATTAATTATGCAGGCTTCGGAAAAAAATATTGAAACATTATGGAATAATTATTTTTCTAATAAAGACTCAATAAATAAGAAAAATCTTATGCTGAATTATATTTGGCTAGTGAAATATACTATACAAGGTATGAATTTGCCTAATAAATCTCTACTTTCTAATGAGGACTTTGTAAATATTGGAATCTTGGGACTAAATGAATCTATCGAGAGATTCGACATTGAAAAAGGTGTAAAATTCGAAACTTATGCCGTTACTCGTATCAAAGGTACAATTCTCGATGAATTAAGGAAACTTGATTGGTTGTCTCGCACTACGCGAAAAAGAGCACAAGAACTCCAAAATGCTGAAGAACAAATTAAAAAATATAATAGTGGTGAGGCGACTGCCGAACAAGTCATAAAAAAATTAAATATTAATGTAAATGACTACCACACTTATTTAAAAGCTGCTGAAGCTGCAAAAGCTAATCAATATTTATTTGAGACTACTCAAGGAATGCTCGGTGAAAATGATTTTGATATTTTAGAGGAAATCCCCGATAATTCAATCATAAATGCTTTAGATAAATTAGAAGATGAAGAGAGAATCGCAAATATTTCTAAAATTCTAAGCGATATGGCTGAAAAGAAACGTCTTGTAATTTCTCTTTATTATTATGAAGAACTGAACTTTAAAGAAATTGGCAATATTCTTCAACTTACTGAAAGTAGAGTTTGCCAAATCCATAATCAAGTATTAAAAGAAATGCGTCAAAAACTTAATAGTTTTGAGAATGCTTAATCCAAAAATTTTAAAAAAACTCGAATCTCTCACTCAAGTACCTACTATTCCCTATGTAATTACTCAGGTACTTAATGCTGTCGATGACGACAAATTAAGCGCCTCAAATTTAGCTACAATAATAGAAAAAGACCAATCACTTACAGCAAGAGTGCTCACAGTAGCAAATTCATCATTCTATGGGTTCTCGAGACGAATTTCTACGATAGATTTAGCAATTGTTATTTTAGGATTAAACACAATCAAAGAAATTGTCCTTAGTCTGGCAATTCAAAGGTTTTTCGCAAAGGTTCGTAAAGATTTATTCGATATTAAAGACTTTTGGCAATATTCAATTTTTTGTGGTAGCACTTCAAGAGTGATAGCACGTAGATTTAATTATAAATTAGCTGCTGAAGCCTTCGTCGCTGGATTAATTCATGATATTGGAATATTAATTATTATTCAATATTTCCCAAAGGAATTTGAGAAAATTAGAGATTTACAAATGTCTGAGCCAATCAGCTTCATAGATGCTGAAACTTCAATTTTAGGATGCACTCATTCGGAAATTGGAGCGTGGTTTGTAAAAAAATGGAAATTGCCTGAAAAAATTGAAAATGCTGTACTTTTGCATCACTTAAATTATGCAGATGCAAGAGAATTGCTCGAAAAAGTAAATATAGAACGTGATAAAGAAGAGCTAACCTTTAAAAATATTCGTATTTCTTATGGCGATACCGAAAATATTAACTTAGATAAAAATATTGATGAACCGCTCACTGTCATTGTAGCTTTAGCTGAATGGTTCGCTCAGTATATGGGATTTAAAAATTGGTCTATGGAAATGGAAAACAAATCTCATTTATTTATGGCAGAACAAATAATTACTGAGCTAATGGACGATGATATGCTTAGCCCCGAAGGTATTATGCAGGTAATCAGACAAGAAATTATTGACGAATATAATAAAGCAAATGTTCTAAATGATTTTATAGAAAAATAGGACAGAAAAAATATTTCTGCCCTTATTTCATTTTACTAAATAGAATAATCAAAAAGATTTACTTTTTTATAAAAATTTAGATCTTTTCTGGTCGCATGAGTGGGAATAATAATACATCTCGAATGGACTTTTCGCCTAACAAAAGCATTACAAGCCTGTCAATGCCCATTCCCATACCAGCAGTCGGTGGCATACCTACTTCGAGAGAATATAAGAAATCTTCATCTACAATCATAGCTTCGTCATCTCCTTCAGCTCTGCACTTTGCTTGTTCTTCAAGTCTATTTCTTTGGTCGCGAGCATCATTTAATTCTGAAAATGCGTTAGCAAGCTCTGAGCCATTTACAAATAATTCAAATCTTTCTACTATTCCCTTTTCACTGCGATGCATTTTAGCTAATGGGGACATTTCAATTGGATAATCGATTACAAAGGTAGGCTGAATTAAATGTGGTTCAATTTTAGCACCAAATATTTCATCTAATACTTTGGAAATACTTGCTCCTTTAGGAATTTCGACTTTTAATTCATCTGCAATTTTAAGCAATTCTTCTAGTGATTTACCTTTTAGATCTTTGCCAGTATATTCTTTATATAAATCAAACATTTTAGCACGCTTAAATGGTTGCTCTAAGTTTATAATCTTTCCATCAATTTCAATTTCAGCTTTGCCAATAATGTCTTTTGAAAGATTTCGCACCAAATCTTCAGTCATATCCATCATCCAATTATAATCTTTATACGCTACATAAATTTCAAGCATTGTAAATTCTGGATTATGATTTCTATCCATACCTTCATTTCTGAAGTTCCTACCAATTTCATATACTCCTTCGAATCCACCTACTATTAACCTTTTTAAATATAATTCGAGAGCTATTCTCATATATAAAGGAATATTTAGTGCATTATGATGAGTCATAAATGGGCGAGCCGAAGCTCCACCATACATTGGTTGCAAAGTAGGAGTTTCTACTTCCATCCATCCCTTAGCATCGAAATAATTTCTAATATATTTAATAATTTCAGAACGCTTACGGAAGGTCTTACGAATATCAGAATTAACTATTAAATCAATATATCTGCGTCTATATCTTAATTCTTTATCAGCGAATGCATCATAAACAATTTTATTGCCATTTTCATCAATTTCTTCTTTTGCAATTGGAAGCGGTTTTAGAGATTTGCAAAGAAGCTCGAAATCTGTGCAGTGAAGTGATATTTCTCCAGTTTTAGTACGGAATGCATAGCCATTTACGCCGATAATATCTCCAATATCTAATAATTTGAAAATATCATATTTGCCCTCTGGAATATCGTCTTTACGGATATATACTTGGATTCTGCCAGATTCATCTAATATATTAAAAAATGAGGCTTTGCCCATTTTACGAATACTCATTATTCTGCCAGCTACTTGGCAATTATTTAATTCATCTTTAGTCTCATCGGTGAATTTTTCTAGAATTTCTTTAGCAGAAATGTTTTTATCAAAAGAATAAGGATATGGATTTATTCCTGCTTCTTCAATTAATTTTAATTCTTCTTCTCTGCGAAGTTCTTGATCGTTTTTTTGAATTTCAGCCATAATTTTATGTTTATTATAATTTTATTTATTCAATTTAATTTTAAAAAGGTAATGATTTGTATAAAAATAAAGTGAAAATTTAAGTTTGCAAAAATACTGATTTTAGCTTAAATTTTTGGTAATCTTATCAAATAATACTTTATTTTATTAACCGTAAAGAGTTACATTATTAGTTTTTCTACTTGCAATATCGAGAGCTTGCTCAGCTTTTTCCATTAATGAAATATTATTATCTCCTTTAGAATTAGATGCAATTCCGCAACTGATTGTAACGGATAATTTCTTTTTATCAATATTTAATACTTTTTGTGCTATTTTCGAGCGAACATTTTCAGCCCATAATTGCGCATCTGAAATTGGTAACCCTATCATTGCTAGATAAAATATCTCATTCTTGGATTTAGCAAAAACATCATAAGGCTTAATCTCGCCACTGATAAACGAAATAATTTGATTTACAACTTTGTTATACCTATCAAGATATTTCTCAGGATTAAAAGATGAATAATTGTCAATTTTAAATACTAAAAGTGATATTGGAATGTTAAAATCATAAGATTTATACATTTCTTCGCTTAATCTCTTTTCAAAGCCCACCATGTTAATTAGTCCGGTTTCATTATCTATCAATGTTGAAGAATTAATTGTAGAATCTAAGTATAATTGCTCTAAAGTTACAGCTGCTTGATCTGCTAATGATTCTAATATCTTTAAATCATACGAAGTTACGTGGCTCTTGCTTTGAGCTTCAAAGAATACAGCTCCATAGATTTTTTCCATAGAAATAATTGGTGCAGAAACGAAATACCCTTGCTCTAATTTGTTTTCAGAGACTTCTACTCTAACTGGCGAATTTGCATTAAATGTCAAATTAAGAGGTACTCCTCGCTTAATTGTCTCCCCAAGCATAGTCCTATCCAAATCAATTTCTTTACCTTCTAATGAAATATTAGCAATTTTATTTTTATATGCAATTACTTTCCATTTGCTTTCATCGAAATCAAAACAAGTAATCCCAATTGATTTATAGTCAAAAATTTCTTCCGCTGATTTAATAAAAGATTCTGCTATATTTTTCAAATTACTTTCGCCATTAGATAATAAATTGCGAATATCACAAATTGCATCTAACACTCTAGACGCTTGCTTAAGCTCATATTTTTCTGTATAATTTACAAGCAAATTAGCAATTAATTTCGTAAAATGTCCCATAAAACTAACGGTCAAATTGTCGTAAGCGTCATCAACTTTAGTATCAGCACAAATTACTCCAAGCACTGAATTCTGATAAAAAATAGGTAATCCGATAAAGGATTTGCTTCCTACTTTTTTCTTATAATATGGAATTAGATCAAGCTCAGCAGACGGATTAATTTCTGTCAAAATTTCAGGTTTGCCAGATTTAGTAATTTGACTTATAATGTCTTCGCCCATTGGGAGCTTAAAGTTATCAATAATAGCGCCCGGTTCATCAGTTACAAATGTCTCTAATATTAAATGCTCTTTCTCTAAATTAACTAGGAAAAACGCAGCAGTCGTCGTACTTGCCATAGATCTTATCACCATCAAAGCACGAGAGACTAAACCTGCAAATTCATTTCGAGGTTCTTCGGCACTGATACTATCATCCATAAAAATGGACATTGGTACATCAATTTTATACTTTTTGCAATTCTGTTTCTCTATAATAGATTGAGGAGTTTCAAGTTTTTTATTTTCCTTTTGAATTTCTCTATCTGTATTTTGTTGTTTGTTTGAAATTTCAGGTTTTGGCTTATTTTCTGTTTTGAAAGAAATATTAGAATTTTGTTGTTTTGTTTTAATTTCAGGTTTTGGAGTTGATTTCTGTATATTATTCTTGTTATCTTTTTTCTCATCATTTTCTACAATTCTAAATGAAGAGAAATCATCTTCTGGATAATAGGAAGGTTGATATTGAGAATTAAGTGCATCAGCTTTAATCTTATAATCGATTTGCGAAACATCACTACTTACTGTTAGATTTGATTCAGCTTTATTATTAGAATCTTTTTTACCTTCGATTGTAGATGAAATATTGGGTACATTGCTTTTAGAATCTACTATTCTAAATCCTTCATCGCCACCATCATAACCAGTTGGTATAGAGCTTTTATATAAATTTTGATTTTTTGATTTATTAAATGCTGCTGTTGAATTAATTTTATCAGCTAAACTTTCTTGCTTTTTGACTTTATCAAAATCTTTATCTAATATTTCTAAACTTTCTATTACTTGCCGAGTAGCTCCTGCACCTTCTTTTCGGGTAATTTTCAAATCTGGAGCTTGTGGAGTTTTTTTAAAAATTGTATTATCTAAGTAATCTCTCAATCTCTGGGAAATCATTATAAAAAATGCAACAATTCCCAGTAAGGAAATCGATACGCCAATTAGCTTAATTTCTATTTCGTCAATAAAAACAGCAATAATAATTCCGAGAATTACAACTACGACCGATATGCTATCGCTCGGTGATAATACATTTTTTATACTGGGTTTGGATTTATTCATTTGTGAAATTAATTATCTATTCAAGAATAATTTAATTGAAAAATTTGCATTGAAATCATAAATATTAATATATTTATAAAAATATAATTAATTGCAAAATATAACAATTAAATTTGCAAATATTCAGAAAGCAAAAATAAATAATAAGTTCTTTATTTGCAATTTCACCTATGCATGTTGCGATTTTGCTGACAAAATATCTGTCGTGGGATACAAACAGCAATGTACCTTCATAATTGAGAAGGCTTTCTTCCAAAACCTCTCTTGATTCAATATCT
>CALLXS010000092.1 GCA_937875295.1 uncultured bacterium
CGAGATATGGTGTAAATTTTGCCTTTGGGACTACCTGTACTTGCAAAGGATAAGTCTGTGCAAAAAGTATAGAAGGCAATAAGAATATCAAAACAATTCTTAATATTTGTCCTAAGTATTTCATTCTTTGCTCCATTTGTTTTCATCTAATTATTTATTTTTAAAATTCTAATTTCTTTCTTCTTTTTATTCCAAGTTGATAATAATCGACTTATAATGAAATGCTATATTTTCAAATAGTATTTTTTTTCACATATATTTTTGTTGTTATATTAAAGTTTTAAAAAAACTTAACGCAAATGCAAAAATAGTAAAAAAATTAGTAAAATAAAATCCTGATAAATACGGAAATTTACTAAGTAATTTAAGCAAATTAATTACTAAATAAAGCTTGTAAAAGCTGGTTTAGAATTAAGATTATTAATTTTTATGATTAATAATGTATGATTATTATTTTTTTCGCTAGTGTATGATAACCAGATTTAAATACTAATAAATAAGTGCCTGAGCTTATACCGTCAATATTTAAATTGTAAATTGTAGTGTTTTTGGACTTAAGAAGATTGTCTTTTCTAATTTCTTTCCCCATCAAATCATATAAAGTAATCGTTGAATTATCAAATAAAGTTCTATATGATAATAATAATGAAGAATTATTTAATTGCTGAGAAATCTTTATATCAGTAATATTTGGTTCAACTAATCTAACACCACCTTCGTAACAAATTCCTAATAAATAAAAATGCCCCTTCCTTGTTTCAACGCTCTTATTATTATCCATCCATTTAAATTCAAGCATACTAATATCAGTACTCTCAGCATTGCCTAATCCTGCAATATATGGCAATCTTAGCAAAATTGTATCAATTCCATTCCATTCCCCTTCGTATTCACAGATTTCATTTTGATCATTAAAAGTTAAATTAGCTTTGGGATCTAAAACAGTCAAAAGAGTTTTATTATAAGCCATTTTAAATTTATAATTTCTCGGTTTTGGAGATTTAAGTATAGTTTTAATTACTAAATTTTTAGTTTCTCCAGCATAGGCTGAATCATCTTCTATGATTATATCATTATAATTAGCCTTACCAAATAAATTCACAGTATAAGAGCAATCATTTAAATTAAATTTTATATAAAATTTATTATATAAATTATTTTTAGGTGTGTAGTAAATTGTAATTGTTTGAGAAATACCTTTCTTCAAATAAATAGATTGAGAAGAAATTTTTATATCATTATTAGATGGAATTATATCTTTGATTAAAACATCTTTATTGTGTGAGGTAATTTTAATTTTTTTCTGAAATTGATTACCTATACTCTCTCCAGTAAAATCTATGTTATTTGGTTCAATTTGAAGCCCTACTTTCTGCGAAGAGTCCACTTTATACATTGATGTAAATTTTTGATTTGTAGGTATGTAATTCATAGTATAAAAAACATTATCGACATCATCGCAAGTCAAATCGCTTTCCCATTCTATCTCGCAAGGAGATGAATTAATCACAGTAGAATTCAATATTTGCATATAGGCATTATTTAATTCTTCTTGATTTTCAATATTATCAAAACACTTGCCTCCAGTATTGTCACAAATTCTTTTTAGACCATTAGGTACATTCAATCCAATTACTAAAGAGTATATTGAAATATTGTAATTATTAGCTAAAGATAATATTTGATTATAATTTGGATTATCAGAAGGTCCTCCATCTGTTAGAAATATTATTATTCTTCGAAATTTCCCGTTTTTTGCTATGTTGATAGCACCATTGTAATAATCTAAAAAGGCTGGATTATAATAAGTACCTCCACCGGTATAAAAACCATAATCTATTTTATTGATGAGCAATTGTTTATCATTGGTAAAATCTGTGAGCAAATTACTTTGTTGAGAAAATGTAGTAATTGCACATTCGAAGTTATTTTCAGGTAATTTATTTACCCATAATTTCCCAGCATTTTTAGTAATTTCTAATTTAGTCACTCCAAACCCTTCTATCATCGAAGAGGAAACATCAAAAACTAAAACGCTCGAAATTGGGTTAATTACATCTTGTTGGTCACAAGAAATTCTTAATATTTTTCTTTGAATACCATTTTCAGTAATTGTATAATCATTTAAATTAGTATTAGTTAATTTATTATAAGCAAAATCATAATTATAAAATTTAGCGCTAATTAATGGAAATTTTGTTTTATCCAAATCAATCATTTTAAGCGATTGAGCATAAATACTAACGCTTGAAAATAGAATACTAAATATAAAAATAATTTTTTTCACATTAAATAATATATTAATTAATTGTTCCTTTTATAATTATATAAATTAACAAATTTTTTTAATTTAATAATCATATAAAAAATAATTTCATTAAATTAATATTGATGTTTATTAGAGCAAAATGATTTTTTTAGAAATCATAAATTCTCCAGATTGCAATATAATAAAATATACACCAATGCTTAAGTCTTTAAAAGGAAGAATGAATTTCGAAAAATGATTAGCTTTAGGCAGTACTATTTTGTTAATTTCTCTGCCAATTATATCATATATTTTAAATGTAGCATCACCATTCATAGATTTATATGATATATTTATATTAGATTTATCTATTAATTGAGACATATTCATTTCTAATATATTGGGTTCAATTAATTTATCTTTACCTAATCCTAATATATAAAAATATCCATTTATTGTAACTACATTGTGTTGTAATTCTGCCCATTGAAAATCTAATATTTCAATTTCTGTGCTAATAGCATTCCCATGGCCAGCTATATATTTTAATTCGACTAATATAGAATCTATTCCATTCCAGTAGCCACTATATTCACAAATTTCATTTGTGTCATTAAAAGATAAATTTGCTAATGGATCTGTAATAGTTAATAAAGTTTTATTATATGAAATTTTTAATTTATAATTCTGAGGAATATTTTTTGAATTTATGATCTTAATTTTTAAATCTTTCCGCTGGCCAATATAAGCTGAGTCATCTTCAACAATTACAATAGAACGAAGTGTATCAATATTAAGATCAATTGATTTAATGCAATCATTATATATAATAAATATCTTAGAATTTATTGGATTAATATTTTGTGGATTATATTTAATTTGTATCTTTTGCGAAGTACCTTTTGGCAAAACAAATTCTACTGGAGAAAATGTAATTCCGGGTACATCACTATATATTTTTTTTATATCTAAATCTCTATTATTAGCTGTTATTGTAAAATAAGTATCTAATGTACTAATATTATTTTTTAAATTTGGCAAACTAATAGTATTTTTATCAAACTCAATGAAATATTTGCTTGATTCATCTAATTTATAGCTAAAATTACTAATTGCGTTAAAAGGTAAATATTCAAAAGTGCATAAGGAACTATCTAAATCATCACAAAAATAATTACTCTCCCATTCTATCTGACAATATGTAGTATCTTTATACTTTTCATAATTAAGAATATCAGCATAGGCATCTTTTAGTTGCTGTTCATCATAAATATTTTCATAATATTTCCCAAAAGTTTCTTTGCTTACTTGAATCATATCATCAGAAGCATTCATAGCTATTAGAATAGGATAAATAGAAATATTATTTTTATTTGCTTGCTTAATAATCTCTTGAAAATCAGGTTTATCTGTAGGAAATCCATCTGTTAAAAAAATAATTATTTTCCTATGTTTTCCACTTTTTGAAATATTTAGAGCTCCATTTTGTTCATCAAAAAATGCTGGGATATAATGAGTAAATTCTTCGATTTGCATTTCATCGATTTTTTGCGATAAAAAGCTAATATCTGATGAATAATTAGATAGTAATTTGCAATCCGTAGAGAAAGATATTAAAGCAGTTTCGAAGCTAAATCCATTCTGTAACGACAACCAATATTTTCCAGCTTTTTTTGCTATCTCGAGCCGACTTTCATTTAAACCGGCTTTCATAGAAAGCGACAAATCGAAAACTAAAGTAGATGATAGAGCAAATTTATTCGGTTCATTCTTACAATAAATATTTAATATTTTCCTATCAATTCCATTCTCTTTTATGTTATAATCATTTAGATTTGTATTTCTGATAATATTACTATTTTCATCTAAAATATAAAAATCACCTTTTAAAATTGGGAAATTAGTTTTAACTATATTCATTAACTCTATGTCTTGTGATAGTACTGTCCTTCCACAAACTAAAAGTAATATGATTTTTATAATTAAGGATTTCATCTCTTAGAAAAACAAGTAAATGATAGCAAAATTAACATTTTTTTATCTTGAACACAATAAAATATTTAAATTACTAATAGAAAAATAAAATCCAAAAAGATTGAATTTAATAAAATCCATTACTAAAGTCAATTCAGTAATGGAATTTTAGTTAATTCAAGTATTAATTATCTTTATTTTTCTTTTCAGATTTTCTTCTTTTTTTCTTTAAAGCGTCGTCCAATATATACATTATTTGAGCATTGGTGCTACGAAATTCATCAGCAGCCCATTTCTCAATTTCATCCATTATTATCGAATCAATTCTGAGAACGAAACTTTTAGATCTTTTTTTGTTTTCTTCACTCACAATTCTTTATAATTACAGTATTTTGTTTAATTTCTTTAAAATTTCATTTACATTTTCAGGTTCTTGAGTTCCAATAAGAATTTTTTTGCCATTTTTAATTTCACAAAAAATTCCAATATTTCCTTTAAGAAAATATGCTATTTCTTTTCTTTTCCATATCCGATATTTTATTCTTATACCCCATCCACCATAATCTAATAATGGAGAGAACTTTTTTAAATAAATATTATTAATATATTCCCAAGAATAAAATTTATATTTTAAATGGATAGGTTCATATTTAAAATAAATCCCATTGCTATTAATAATTGTCTTTAATTTAATAAAAAAGCAAAAAATAGTCGATAGAATCATTATTGATGTAAGAATAATTAACCCAGTGTTGCTAATTGGATTTGTGCCTATTGTTGACTTTTTAATAATCTGCAAAAAACATACATAAAGCAAACATAAATCAATAACAATTAAAATCAAATAAATTATTTTGCTTTTGATTTTTTGAGTTTCTAAAAATTCAATTTCTTTCATTATTAAATACTTCTATTGATATAAAGTGCCAGAATTAATTATTGGTTGAGCATTTGATTCACCACAAAGTACTACCATTAAATTACTAACCATTGCAGCTTTTTTATCATCATCTAGCTCGATTATTCCGTCTTTTGATAGTTTATCAAGTGCCATTTTTACCATTCCAACAGCTCCTTCTACAATTTTCTCACGAGCAGCAATAATTGCATTTGCTTGCTGACGTCTCAACATAACAGCAGCAATCTCAGGAGCATAAGCTATATAATTTATTCGAGCTTCGACTACTTCAATTCCTGCAATTTGCAGTCTCTCATTAATTTGATTCTCTAATATTTCATTCATTTCATTTCCACCTGATCGTAGAGTAAGCTCGCTATCATCGTCATTGCTTGCTGTGTGGTCATAAGGATACATTCCAGCGACATAACGTAAAGCTGCATCGCTTTGAATTTGGACAAAACCTTCGAAAGCATCCATTTTTTCCTTAATGACAGCTTTACCACTTACAGGAACCGACGAGCTATGAGCTGTAGTATCGATATCAAACGAAGCCTTGTAAGTATCCACGACTTTCCAAACTACTATCATTCCAATTAGAATTGGATTACCAGTTCTATCATTGACTTTAATAGGTTCAGCATCTAAATTTCTTGCTCGCAATGTAATTTTATTCTTTGTAAGTAGTGGATTTACCCAGAAAAAGCCATTATCTTTTACTGTACCTCTATATTTCCCAAAGAAAATCATTACTCTTGCTTCATTTGGTTCATTTTGAAAAAATCCAGCCCATCCTAAAATATTAAGGATAAACAGAATTGCATCAATGATTATAATAGCAACTATTCCAGTATAGCTTAATGTATCATCTATTGCTACCCAGATAAATAAGCCTATTATTATAATTAACACTAATGTATTTAAAAATAACATTAGAAAGCCAGGTAATTTTAATCCTGAAAAATTTGTTTCTTGAGCATTAATTTGTGTATTCATATTGATTTTATAATGATATTAAAATAATATCACAAAACTACGACTTTTTTAATTATTATCCAAATATTTTTTATTTTAATAAATAAAAAAGCTGTTAGCCCTAATGGACTAACAGCTTAAAAGAAATTTTAAAATCAATAATATTTCGTGAAATTAATTTTCACTTTGCTATTTTTTGATTTTGGTCCAAATAGTATCTGCTGGTAATTCTTTTGTGCAGAAGAACCAGTCATAACAAGTTAAATCTTTATCAGTTGTAATTTTCTCTTGAACAGCACCGCAAGAAGCACCAGTAGGTACTATTACAGGAGAACCTGGTTTCCAATCAGCTGGTAATGATACACCAAACTCATCAGAAGTTTGTAACCCGACAATTACTCTATATAATTCATCGAAATTTCGACCTAAGCTAAGTGGATAATATATAATTGCTCTAATTATTCCTAATGGATCTATGAAGAATACAGCTCTTACTGCTTTTGTTGAACTTTGTTTTGGCATAATCATACCATATTTTTTTGCTACATTCATCGTAATATCCTCAATTAGAGGGAATTTCACTGCGATATTCTTCATACCATTATATTCAATTTTTTCTTGAATAGTACGAAGCCAAGCAATATGACTAAATAAACCATCTACAGATAGTCCAACTAATTTTGTATTTACTTCTGCGAATTTGCTTTCTAAATTAGCAAATGTCATAAATTCAGAAGTACATACAGGAGTGAAATCAGCAGGATGGCTAAATAATATTACCCATTTGCCTTGAAAATCACTAGGGAAATTAATTTCGCCTTGAGTAGTAGCTGCTTTAAATTCTGGAGCAGGATCGCCTATACGAGGCATTGATGTTTGTTCTTGGATTTCTTCCATTTTTTTACCTTATATTATTAAAAAATATTGATTGTACTTATTAAACTTATTAAATTAATAAATAATGACACGAAATATTATTTTGCTTATTGTAAGAAATTAATGAGCAAATTAATAATTCATTCGAAATTTTTAGATATTTTTGTAACTTGTAATAATATTAAATAAACCATATTATTTATGCTGATAGGCGAATTATTTGCTCTTGCTACTGCCTTTTTATGGGCATTTACTTCTATATTATTTACTGATGCTACGCGTAACCTTGGTACATTTATGCTTAACTTTATGCGTTTAGCATTAGCATCAATTCTAATACTCCTCACAATTTTTATCATTGATGACTTCATAATACCTAATAATTATCAATTACTGATGCTTTCAATAAGCGGTGTAATTGGATTAATCATTGGAGACACATTTTTATTTAAATCATACACATTAAATGGACCGAGAATATCTAGTTTAATAATGTCACTCAATCCTGCTATTGGAGCTATTGCAGCATATTATATTTTTGGTGAAAATTTATCTTTTTGGGCAATTTTAGGTATATTCTTAACAATTGTTGGTATTTCGATAGTTACTTTAACTAAAAAAGAGGATAATCAAATATTTAATCCTACTAAAACAGGTTATGCTTATGCTTTAATAGCTGCTATCTGTCAAGCATTCGGACTTATATTTGTAAGATTTGCAATGAATGATTCAATAATTTCGCCATTAATGTCAACTTTTATTAGAAATACAGCTGCTGCTATTTTATTTATACCTGTATTAATAATTTTCAAAAAATGGAAAAATCCTATTAAATTACTTAAAAGTAATTCAAAAACAATTAAAAGTCTTTTAATCGGGACTATTATTGGTCCATATTTAGGAATTACATTTAGCTTATATGCAATAGCATATACTAAAATCGGAATTGCAAGTGCTTTAATGAGTACTACGCCACTTTTATTGCTTCCCTTATCAGTATTCTACTATAATGAGAAAATAAGCAAAAAATCTATTATTGGAGCTATAATTGCAGTAATTGGAGTGGTAGTGCTTTTCCTATTTAATTAAATTAACCTTTATAGGAAACCCAACTATTTAAAGATTCATATAGTTTAATTTCATATATTTCTGCATCTTTGATTTTTTCTTTTAATATACTCCAAATCGCAATGCAAATATTTTCAGAACTTGGAATAATTCCTTGCAAAAAATCTACATCATAATTTAAGTTTTTATGATCTAATTTTTCAATAATCTCCTGATTTATTATATTTTTAAGTTTTTTTAAGTCAAATACATATCCAGTATTAGGATTTACATCTCCTTTTATGCTGACCTCTAATGTATAATTATGTCCGTGTCCGTTAGGGTTATTGCATTTGCCAAAAGTATTTTGATTTTCTTCTTCTGTAAAATTTGGATTAAATACTCTATGAGAAGCTGAGAAATACATTCTTTTAGTAATTGTTATCATTTTTTCAATTTAATAATTAACAAAAACGAAAAAAGTTGAGAAATATACCATAACATAATCGATTAAATTCAATTTATTCTCTTAATTTGTGAAGTCCTTAAATTTTAATATTGATATTCTCAACTTCATCTTTGCTATACACGATTATTTTTTAAAATTAGTATAAAACAATTTAATAAAGCGAGATGTAGAAATGCAATATAATTAATTGAAAATTCTTTATTTCTCTCTATTATTAAATATTATAGCTACAAATTATATTATCAAATCGAAATTCTAAATTATGTAGGAATTATGTTCTTTATATTAATTATTAATGTAATAGTAAATATAATTGTTTAAATAAATATTTCTTTTTATTTTTGAATGC
>CALLXS010000093.1 GCA_937875295.1 uncultured bacterium
AACCTAAATTTACAGAGAAAGTGAATTTACCTGTGTTTTCGACCATACCACCTTGATAAGATTGTGCATAAAATCCTTTTTTCACAGATTTAATAATATCTTCAGGAGAGCTTTCTCCCTTTTTAAGCATAGTATTATTCATTCTTGGTATAGGAATATTTTCATAACTTTGTCTTCTACCATGACCATTGGGCTTTTCTCCTAATATTTTAGCTGAAAGTCTATCGTTTAGATAACCGACTAACTTACCATTTTCAATTAAATTTACATTTTCGCATTTTACACCTTCATCATCAATATTCATACTTCCGCGATAATGAGGAATAGTAGCATCATCGTAAATTGAAATTAATTCACTTGCTACCATTTCACCTAATCTATCAGCCATAATTGATTGTTTTTTCCAATTAGAATCTCCCTCTAATGGGTGACCTACGGCTTCATGAATCATTACTCCAGATTGATGTTTACTTAGTACAACTGGATATTCACCTGCAGGAGCAAAATCAGCATCTAATAAAATGAGAGCTTCTTTTGCTGCTTTTTCTCCAATTTCCTTAGGAGTTACTTCATTTTTATAGAAATCTAAACCAATTCTTCCACCATTGTTACCGTTTCCAGTACCTCGTACTCCATTTTTTTCAGCTGTAGCACTTGTAACTAATCGCACCTGAGGGCGAATATCGGTAACTATCATTCCTAAACTATTGGCTATAGTTACACATTGAATAGAATCGGAAATACTTGAATTTACTTTTATTATTTTGCTATCATAATTCATAGCAGCTTTATATGATGCTGAAATTAGATCAATTTTAGTTTGTAAATCAGAATTTGATACTAAATTGTTAATTTCGTAAATATTAGTAGAATTCTTTATTTCTTTTAAGTTAGCAGAAGTGATTTTTGCATTTCCAGTTGCAATTTCTGCTGAAGTTAGTGCAGCATCTTTGATTTTATCAAATTGAATTTCATTAGTATATGCGTAACCTTGCTGAGTTCCTTTAATTACTCTTACACCTACGCCTAAGCTAATATTTTGAGATGAGCTTTTTATTATATCTTCTGACATTGAAATAGAATTATCAATCGAATATTCAAAAAATAATTCTGAAAATTCTCCACCTCTTGACAGAGCTATATTTAATAATTTTTGAATTTCTTCAATAGACAATCCAAAAGTATTGACTACTCCAGGAGTAAAAATATTTTTTGGATTTTCGCTACCAAATAAGTCTTTTGCCCAAATATTTGTAGTTAGAGCTGCAGTTATTCCTAAACCACAATTTCGGACGAAATTTCTTCTTTGCTTATTTACCATAATTTAAGTTTATATTTGTTTATTAAAAAAAATTTCGAGATTTGAATTTATAATATAAGCAATTTACAAAATTTTCTACTATTTATTTGCAAGTAATACACTCCTACAGGTAGAAATTCTGTAATTACGTTTAATTCATTATCGTAAATTGAAAAATTACAAATAATCTCTTTACCTAATGAATTATATAATTTTATCAAGTTACTTGTTTTTATCGATACGTTAGAATTAAGATATAGTTTTAGATTCTGTTTATAATTAATAACATAAGTATCAATAAATATATTTTGAGTTTCATCTATTCCTGAGAATGCAAAAATTGTATCAGAAATAGTTTTGCATAATTCCTTATTCTCGACAATTATATAATATTCTCCAGTCAATAAATCTGAACTTTGAGCATTATAAAGCAAATTAATTTGAAAATCATTCTTTTTAATTAAAGAGTCATTAAAATACCAGAAAATATTATCAGATTGATTATAGTCAGAATAATTAACAATTATTAATTTATTGTTGTCTTTTATTAAAATTGGTTTTATTGGTGCTTTAATCACTTTATTTTGATATATATTTTTTATTTCTATATTTCCAAAATTATCATAATAATAAGCAACATATTTTTTTTCTTCGTTTAAATATCTATTATTTCCGATATATCCATCATTCCAATGAATATCATATCTAGAATTAATTTTAATATAAAATGAATCATTTTCACAGATTGTAATTGTATCAGTCAAAATATCTGAAAATGAATTATTAAATTCAATTAGATCGCATTTCCACAATCCTCTTCCAAATGTGCCTGCAAATAACTTTTTGCTTAATTTATGGATCTGCAATTGATTTGTAATAACATTGGGGATATCTTTGCCATATTTTTCCCAAATATTAGAAATTGGATTTAGCCAAAAAACACCTATATCAGTACCAATATAAATAATTACATTATCTTTTGATTTGTCACATACAATAGAATTAATAGGAATATTTGGAATATTATAACTAATATTTTTAATAGGATAACTATCATTTGCTTTTAAATTATTAATAATATATATTTTCTCATTTTTATTAAACCCAGAAATACTTACATATAAATATTGATTTATGCTTGAATCTATTGCAATATCAGTAATTTTATTGTTAAATATAAAGAGAGTATCCCAAATATGGTTATCTGCGAAATATTTTAATAAAATATTATTTTTCGAAATAAAAATTTCATTTGTATCATTTGGATTTATTAAAATATTTGAAATAGGATTTTCATCTCCAAAAGTAGTAAATTTGCTAAAAGTACCAGAATCTGAATAAAATTCAGATTTCCATATATTATAATAACCTACATAAGAGGATTTTTCATTTTGAGGATTAAATGCTATTTCACTTATCCAACTTGATTTTTCTTTAGTAATATTTTCATTTAAAACAATTTTAGGATTAAGACCATAATTTACAGATTTATATATTGAACCATTATTTAATGACATAAGTACATATTTTTCTTCATCTGTGTAATATTTACAAGACATTCCATCACCGCCAAAGACATGTTGCCAATTTATATCGTTAGAAATTAAAGTTCCATTATCTTGAGTGCCAGAAATTACTTTTTTATTATTAATTCTATGGACATCAAATTTATAAATTTGATTAATCGATAAACCGTTACTAATATCATTCCAAGTATTTCCTGAATCACTACTTTTATAAATTCCTCCATCATTACATGAAAATAAAACCCCATTTTTAGAAAATTTGAGAAAATGATGATCAGCATGCACGTAAGGTAAAGAGTCTTGACCTGCCCAGTGAGAAATACAATTCCAATCTATGCCTGAGTTCTCAGATTTCCAAATATTTATTCCACCAATAAAAACAGTATTTGAATCAAAAATTGAACTTTCTATACATAAATCATATTGACCTTGACCACCTTGAGAACTGCCATCAAAAGTATAACCTAAAATGTTAGGGGTATTTGTTTGTAGTTTCCAATTATTCCCGCTATCGGTAGAAATATAAAATCCAAAAAATCCACCATCTTTATTTGATGAAGCTATTGCATATATTGTACTTTTGTTAAAATATGATTTCGTTAATGCAATTCTATTTGCAAGATGTAATTCAAGAACTTTTTCCCAAGATAATCCTTTATCTTTGGATATAAGAATAGCACTTGAATTATTTTTAATAGTCGAGATTATTATTTCATTTTCATTATCAGGGTTAACTATCATATCTCTTACATAATAATCACTTAAGGAAGTTTCCCTAAACGTCTTTAATCCATCATTAGAGAGATAAATACCTTTGTTTGAAGCAAGTATTAAATCATTAGAATTAAATTTTGAAACATATACTTTAGAAAATAATATATTATTTTCTAATAATATTGAATCATTAGTAAAATTCCATGTTTTGCCAGCATCATTAGATTTAATTATACCTAATGAATAATTGTTAGTAAGTCCAATTCCATTTACATCTCCAGTAATTGCATAAATAATATTAGTATCTGAAAAAGAAAATACAATATCGCTGATACCAATAGATAAAAATTGAGTGAAATTAATAGGATTCCAAGAAATTCCACTATTTTTTGATTCCCACATACCACCGCAAGCAGTGCCAAGAAAAATATTATTTTCATTTTTGGGATTAATTGCAATACATGAAGTTCTTCCAATTCCAGAAGATGGGATCTCTAATTTATTAAGAGGAATAATGAAAGGACCTAATTCTTCCCATTTTTTAATGAGGTTAGGTGATATTTTATTCAAGTCCTGATAAATTTTCCTACTTATTTTAGTTAAATTAACTTCATTTAGTTCAACATTACTTATTCTCTTATCGCTTTTTTCTATTGTATCTTTATAATTAATTAATCTTTCATTCCAGAAATCAGACCATCTTTTATAAGGTTTATAACCATTTCCTTTTTGGGGTTTTACAAATTGATAATATTGTAAATAATAGTCATTAAGTGAATTAATTTCAGAATTTACTTCAAAATTATTATCAGCAGAAAAGGCAATTAATTGTGAAGCAATAATTAATATTACTATATAAAAAGAATGTTTCATTATGTTAAGTTAGTTATTATTGCTTTTTTGGATAAATATTTGAATATGAAGAAATATTCAAAAGTATCCCAATAGCAGTAGAATAAATTAATATTGCTGTACCACCATAACTAATAAATGGCATTGGAACTCCAGTATTTGGTAAAATTCCACAACTTACAGATGCATTGATCATTGCATAAAGTGTAAAAGTAAAGACAATTCCAGAAGCAAGAAAATATCCAAAATCATCTTTAGAATTTCTAATTATCTTTAATCCACGCCATAAAATTATACAAAAGGCAAGTAAAATTAAGAAAACTCCGATAAATCCATATTCTTCACCAATAATTGGTAAAATGAAATCACCAAAAGATTCAGGTAAGAACAAATTACTTTGTCTACTTTGACCAGGACCTATCCCATTTAATCCACCATTACCGTATGCAAGAATGGCTTGTTGAGTTTGATAGTTATATTTGTCAATATGGTTAGGGTTGTCGCTTAAACCAAAAAATGAGATGATCCTTTGCATTCTGTATGATGCAGATAAAGCAAAAATAGTTGCTATAATACTAGAGATGAAACCAGTAACTATTAAATGATTTAAATTAATATTTCCAATGAACATCAAGCCTAATGCTAATAAATAAGTTATAAATGCATTTGAGAAATTAGGTTGAATAGCTATTAAGCCGCATATTAAAGCACTCCATATTAAACATGGAAGCATTCCATATTTAAAGCTTTTAATTACAGGTTGTCGTTCTGCTAATAATGATGATAAATGTATTATTAAAGCAAATTTAGCTAACTCAGAAGGTTGAAATTTAATAGGTCCTAAATCAATCCATCTATATACGTTATTAACGGGAACAGAAATAATAAAGACTAAGATTAATGGTATAATTGCAAGTAATAAAATATATTTAGAATATTTTTGCCAAATGTGATAATCGATTAAAGCAAAGATAAAAATTAAGCAAATACCAATAAATACTTTAGTGCCATGATTAAATAAATATGAATAAAATTCACCTGTTTTAATTAATGATTTCTGAGCGCTAGCACTGAATACAAACCCAACACTAAAAAGCATCAAAGCTATTACTATAATTAAAATCACCCAATCAAGTCGTCCTTTTTTATCTAATTCAATTTTAAATCCTTTGTCCATATTTATTTATGAAATATTTTAAAAAAAAATAAATGTAAAAGCTGAATAATTAATTTTAATACTTACAAAATTACTAAAAAATAAAAATATTTTTTTATATTAATTGAAATATTATTAATTTGCATATAGTGATTTAATAACTATTCAGGCTAATATTTTAATAATGAGTACAAAACCAAAAATCTTAATTGTAGATGATTCAAAAATAATGGCAAAACTAACCCAAAAAATGGTAGAATCATTTGGCTATGAAACAGAGGTTAGAGAAAATAGCACAAGAGCTATTTCATATATTGGAAATCATGACGTTGATGTGATACTGATGGATATTGAATTAGAAAATAGTATGTATGATGGTATTGAGACTTGCAAAGTTATTAAATCCAGATATAATATCCCTGTAATTTTTCTCACAGGGCATGAAAACGCAAAAATATTTTCTGATGCAAAATTATGCAGTATGTTTGATGTGCTAATCAAACCCTATGACGAAAAGATGCTAAAAATGCATATTGATATTGCTGTAGAAAATAAAAAAGTTGAAGGAAGATTTCGAGATAATGAATTATGGTTAAACTTTTTATTAGAAAAGCAAGAAAAAGCTTCCTTTATTCTAGATAGTAATGGAGAGATAATTAAAGCAAATAAGAGGACTGAGGAATTAACTGATTATTCAAGTAATGTGATTATAAATAAAAATTTCTTAGATGTCCTACCATTAATTGTTGAAAACGAAAAAGAAGGTTTTATTTTATTTTCTTTTGATGAATTAATTGAGTTTTATAACGATGGTAAAAAATTTATTACCAAAATCGACAATAAAAAAATACAATTAAATATTCAAATAGAATCATTAGAATATAGAAATAATATAATTGGGTATTTTCTTGAAATTGAGAAAAGATAATTCAAAATAGCAAGTAAAAAATGAAAAAAGAACCAATTAGTGTATTAGAATTAACTAATTCTATCAGTTACCTATTAAAAGATGGAATAGGGATTGTATCGGTAGTTGGAGAAATTTCAAATTACAAATTACATTCTTCCGGGCATAGATATTTTTCATTAAAAGATGAAAATGCTCAAATTTCTGCTGTCCTTTGGAAAACTCGAATTGTAACTTTTGTACCTGTAGAAGGAATGAAAGTTATAGTAACTGGTCAAATCAGTGTATATCCTCCGCGAGGTCAATATCAGCTAGATTGTATGACAATAGAGCAAGTAGGAAAAGGGAATTTATATTTTGCTTACGAGGAATTAAAACAAAAACTAAAATCAATTGGTTATTTTGATAAAGAAAATAAAAAGGAAATTCCAAAATTTCCTCTCAAAATAGGCGTAATAACTTCTCCAACTGGAGCAGCTATACAAGATATTTTAAGTACTATAGAAAGAAGAATGCCAATAGCTACAATCTTTTTCAGACCTACTGAAGTACAAGGCGATAGATCATCTAAAGATATTGCTATGGCAATTAATGAATTGGATTCTAAAAAATTAGATGTTATCATTTGTGGAAGAGGTGGGGGTTCTATAGAAGACTTATGGTCTTTTAATACAGAAATTGTTGCAAATGCTATCTATAATTGCAATACACCAATAATTTCTGCTGTAGGACACGAAACAGATTTTACAATAGCTGATTTTGTTGCAGATTTAAGAGCAGCTACTCCTACTGCTGCTGCTGAATTAGTTACTCCTATTATTAAAAACGATTTAAATAATTTTATAAATAATAATATTACTAATATTACTTTTTCTCTAAAATCAAATATTAACTCACTTAGAGACCAAATTGATACTCTAATTGGAAGCTATAGTTTCAGGAAGATTATTGATAATTTTAACATTGAAAAGCAGAGATTAGACGAGAATACAAATTATTTAAAAAAAGTTATTTTACAAAATTTAAATTTGCAAAAAAATAATATTACAAATTTTTCAAAATTGCTAAATTCATTATATCCATTGAATCCTCTGAAAAAAGGTTTTGCAATTTTGAAAAGTAATAATAAAATATTAAATAATTCTGAAACATTGAATTCATTTGATAAAATTGAGATTGAAAGATTTTTAGAAAAAGCTGAAGTAAAAATTATAAATGTAAATATAAAATAAAAATTATAAATTCTTTTTTTAAACATTTTATGGAATTGTTATGGATGTATTATTACTTTCTAGAATTCAGTTTGCTGTAACGGCTGGGTTCCATTTCCTTTATCCACCTATAAGTATTGGTTTGGGTATGGTGCTTATATTAATTAAATATATGCATTTAAAAACAAAAGATGACAAATGGGACGTATTAGCAAAATTCTGGACTAAAATTTTCGCACTTACATTTGCTGTGGGTGTTGTAACCGGAATTGTTATGGAATTTGAATTTGGGACAAATTGGTCTCAGTATTCCCGAGTTGTAGGGGATATCTTCGGTAGTCCTCTTGCGATGGAAGCATTATTTGCATTTTTCTTGGAATCTGTATTTTTAGGCGTTTTATTATTTGGTTGGAATAGAGTATCACCAAAAATGCACTTTATTTCTTCAATTTGTGTTACACTTGGAGCTACATTAAGTGCATTCTTTATTATTGTAGCAAATTCGTTTATGCAAACTCCATCTGGATACAAACTTATTACAGAAATGAAAGATGGTGTGGAAGTTTTAGTTAGAGCTGAAATCACAGATTTTTGGGCAATGGTATTTAGTCCTTCTACAATTGAAAGATATATTCATGTCATTGGTTGTGCTTGGATTACAGGTGCATTTTTCGCATTGGGTATTGCTGCATATTATATCATTAAAAACAAAAATACTGATTTTGCGAAAATGACTTTTAAAGTCGCATTACCTTTTGCTGCATTTGCTGTCTTCTTCCAATTATTTACTGGCCATTTAAGTGCAATTGGAGTGAGTAAAAATCAACCTATTAAATTGGCTGCATTTGAGGGGCATTACAATACCGGTCCGGGCGATATGTATTTGTTTGGATATGTTGACGAAGAAAATCAAGATGTAGTCGGTATAGGTGTACCAGGATTATTATCATTTTTAGTAGACTTTAATCCAAATTCAACTATTAAAGGTCTAAATGACTTTCCAAAAGAAGAGCATCCTCCAATTCAGCTGACTTTTCAATCATATCATTTGATGGTGATATTTGGAATGGGCATGATTGGCTTGATTATAATTGCATATTTCTTTAAATTTAAAAAGAAATTGTTTGAGCAAAAATGGTTAATGATATCGTTCGTAATTTGTATTTTCGTACCACATCTTTCGAATTTAGCTGGATGGATTTCTGCTGAAGTAGGAAGACAACCATGGGCTGTACAAGGAATATTGTTAACTAAAGATGCTATTTCCAAAGTAGTGACAGCAGAACAAGTTTGGTTCTCTTTGATAATGTTTACGTTAGTATATATAGTCCTACTTGCATTATTCGTATTTTTATTAGTTAAAAAAATTAAATCAGGTCCTGAAGCTGAGCTTAAACCAGCTACTGTGGAATAATAAATGAAAGGAAATAAAAATGGATTATAATTTAATATGGTATATTTTACTAACGGTGTTATTCGTTGGATATATTATACTTGATGGATTTGATTTAGGTGTAGGAATGCAAATAAAGTCAGGTAAAACTGATTTAGATCGTAGAATTATTCTAAACTCAATTGGTCCAGTATGGGATGGTAATGAAGTTTGGTTAATTACTGCTGGCGGTGCATTATTTGCAGCATTCCCGCACGTATATGCTACTATTTTTTCTGGATATTATACAGCTTTTATGCTGTTCTTATTAGTATTAATAATTAGAGGAGTATCAATTGAATTTCGCTCCAAAGTAGAGACTCAGAAATGGAGAAATCTTTGGGATAATTTATTTATGATTGCAAGTTATTTAATTGTACTTCTTCTTGGAGTAGCATTTGCAAATGTATTTGCCGGAATCCCAATTGATGCCGAAATGGAATATCATGGTGGTTTATTACCACTATTAAATCCTTATGCAGTAGTATTTGGATTAATGGGAGTAGCTGGATTACGACTTCATGGTAATTTATATTTATTATATAAAACTGAAAATGAATTATATAACAATTTAAGAAAAAGAACAATGACTAATTATTATGTGTTTATTGTGCTTTATA
This sequence comes from uncultured bacterium, assembly GCA_937875295.1. GTDB lineage: Bacteria > Bacteroidota > Ignavibacteria > Kapaibacteriales > UBA2268 > CALLXS01. The sequence goes on from CALLXS010000093.1 coordinate 9,719, forward strand.
TAATTACGATCATTTATACTATAGCTACTCAAAATCATTTATTTACTAATTACAATAACTATCCGGTATTATATTTATTACCTATTTTAGCAATTATAGCTTTACTTTTGATTCCAGTTTTATTGAAGAAAAATACTGATCTAAAAGCATTCTTTGCTCAATGCGGTGTAATTGCCTTTACATTAATTTCGATTATTGCAGGAATGTTCCCTAATTTTGTAGTATCTAAACCAGAATTAGCAAATTCATTAACTGCATATAATAGTGCTTCTTCAGAAGGTACTTTAAGTACAATGTTTATAATTGCATTGATAGGAGTGCCATTAATTTTAATTTATCAAATTATCGTTTATAGAGTGTTCAGAGGTAAAGTAAAATTAGAAGAATCAAGTTATTAATAATTTAAATTAGTTAATAATAAAAAAGTCTGAATATTGAAAAATATTCAGACTTTTAAATTTTTATATGAATTTATTTCTGATTAATATTATTAGGGTAATTATTTGTAATATTATTAAAATCAATAATCCATTTATCTTTGTTTAGCAAAAAATATTCCTTTGCTGGGATATATTCATTTAAAATTATTCCATCGAGTATAGCTTCTTCGATTTGAGTTTTTAAATATCCTACTAATCTTGATGGATGAATAGAGCATATTTCCATAATTTCTTCTCCACGAATAGGAGATTGAAATTCTCTTAATTTATCTTTTTCTTGTACATCAATTATTTTAGCTCTTACTCTTTCATAATTATTAAAATATTTATCACTTAGAGTAGGATTATTTGTAGTAATATCAGCTCTACAAAGCGTAAATAAATCATTTAGAGCATCACCAGCATTAAAAGCAAGTCTCCTATAAGCAGAATCACTTACGTCATCATTTACTAGAGCCATTGGTCTAAGATGTAATCTGACTAATGTTTCGACATAAGGAATATATTGAAATGGAAGTTTTAGATTTTTAAAAATTTTCTTTACCCATCTTGCACCAATTTCTTCATGCCCGTGGAAGCTCCAACCAATTCCTTTTGTAAAAGATTTTGTTTTTGGTTTCGCAATATCATGAATTAAGGCAGCAAATCTTAACCATAAATTATCGCTTTTTTCGGCAACTGCATCTAATACTTTTAAAGTATGCAAAAAGACATCTTTATGATTATAATGAGTTTCATTTTCAATAATTGTATCTGTACCTTTTAGATTTGTCAATTCTGGAAATATTTTTTCCAAAATATTCATTTCATCTAATAATTTAATACCAATACTTGGTTTAGGAGATGCAATTATTTTTAAAAATTCATCACTGATTCTTTCAGTTGAAATTATTTTTATTCTATCTGAAATCGTTTTAGCAGCTTCAATTACTTCTTCAGTAATTGTGAATTGTAATTGAGAAGCAAATCTTGCAGCTCTCATAATCCTTAATGGATCATCAGAAAAAGTAATTACAGGGTCTAAGGGGGTAATGATTACTTTATTTATAATATCATTATGACCATTAAAAATGTCAAGTACTTTGCCAAAATTATCACCATTTATACTACATGCTAAGGTGTTAATAGTAAAATCTCGGCGTTTAATATCATCGAAAAGAGAACCTTCAGTAACTATTGGATTGCGAGTCTCAGGAGTATAGGATTCGTTTCTAGTACCCACAAATTCACATTTAAAATCGCTAATTGGAACTAATGCTGTACGAAAATGAGTGAATAAAACTGGAGTTGTATTAAAATGTTTTGCTACAATTTGAGCAAATTTAATACAATCACCTACTACTGTAAAGTCAAAATCATTTCTATTTCGATTAAGGAAATAATCTCTAACATATCCACCGATAATAAAGACTTGAAAATTATGTTTATCTGCTAATTTCCCAACTTCAATAATTATTTTTTCATCAATATCAATATTAATCACAATAGTGTCTGAAGCGATAAACTGGATATTTAAAGGCCACTTAAAATGACATTTCTGTGGTATAATGCAAATTCCATTTGCATCAGTAATATATTTTTTTTCAATTATTCTAAAAAACGTTGAATCAACGAGCCTTTGAACTTGGCCTTTTTCTACATTATAATATACTAAAATATTTAAATAAATTGCCTTTAGAAAAAAGCTATAGGGTTACTATACCTAAGGGCATAAAAGGGGAAATTTATAAAGTATTAAGCGCCATAATTTCGCAAAATTATTTTAAAAAACCTAAAAGCTTAGAAACACTTAATTTTATTAAAGGGAGTGGAGAAAATGAGTGAAATAACTTTAGAAAAAATCGATGTTATAAGGGAAAGAACAAAGGTTAGTTATGCAGAAGCAAAGGAAGCTTTGGAAGTTTCTGATGGAAATGTGGTAGATGCACTGATATATATTGAGAAAAATAAAAAATCATCTAAGGATGAGTTATATACCACAAAGGAAGAATTTATAGCTTGGATAAAGGATTTAATAAAAAAAGGGAATATAACTAGAATAAAAATAAAGAAAGAAGATAAAGTTATTGCAGATATACCTGTAAATGCAGGGGTTGCAGTAACAGCAGTTGGATTGTTTGCATCCCCAATCATAACTATTGCACTATTTGCTGCAGCATTAACTCAAGTTACAGTAGAAATTACTAAAGATGATGGAACAGTTGAAGTAATAAATAAGATAATTAAAACTACAATGGATGATGTTAAAGGAAAGGTTCAAACTAAAACATCTTCAATGAAGGAAAAGTTTTCATCAAATAACAATGTTAATAGTAAAGAAAACAACAGATTTACCTATACAGTAAATGTTGAAGATGAAGATGACAAAGACAAGGAATAATATTAAGCATATATAGTCAGCAGATAAAATCTGCTGACTTTTAGGTTGTTATTATTAAAATATATTGAATAAAACTTCATAATTTGGTAATATTTAATAAAGGAGAATTATCATAGTTTTTAAAATAATTTGTTTTATTATAATGTAGGCTATAGCATTTCTCAGTATTCACATATGATACTAAAATTCATTCATAAAATTGTACAATGTTACAAAAATAAAAAAAATAAGCTAAATACAGAATATAAAAGAAAAAAATATATATATGAAGAATAATATAAATAAATAAGCATAAATGAGGAAAAGTGTTATACTATATATATTAATATGATGATATAATAAACAGGAATTGAAAATTATTAGTCTTTTGAGAAAGAGGGTGAAGAAGATTAAACTATCACAGAGACAAGAAGGAATTATTAAATTAGTAAAAGAAGAAGCAAAAAAACTAAAGTTACAAGTAATTTTAACATCTCATTCTTTAACAATTATAAAAGAAGTTTTAAAAATTAATGATGACATTGCTAGAGCTGGTCGAAACATTGATAAGGTTGTTTACATTGAAGATGTTTTACGTCCTAAGCTTATGGAAAATCCGACTTATCATAACATTAAAAATG
>CALLXS010000094.1 GCA_937875295.1 uncultured bacterium
TTACCAATATAATTCGACGGAATTACAAAATGTATCTTTGATTTAGCGTAAAATCCACCAAGCAAAATAATTACATCTCTTGCTATTATTGCTACTACAAACCAAATTGGCAATGATCCTCTTGCTACTAAGCATAAAGCTGATACTCCTACAAAGACTTTATCAGCAATAGGATCGATAATTTTCCCGTATTCAGAGATTTGATTCATTTTGCGAGCAATATAACCATCTGCTAAATCAGTCAGAACTGCTAATATACCGAGCAATAAAGCTTCAGTATTCATTTGATTCATTAAAAAATAACTCATTGGTATGGTCAAAAGCAGACGAAAAAAACTGATTATATTAGAAATAGTGAAAAACATATTTAATAAGCTTTTAATGATAAGAAATTTTCTTTTTTGTGAAAATAATGCCAAGTATTAATGAAGTAATAATTCCAGGGATCATAGGTTCAATATTAACGAATATATTATTAATTATAAAATTTAATTCAATCCCGAATGAATTCATTATTGTCCAAAATGCTGATACCGATGATGATATAAGCATTATCATTACAGTATTTCTTGGAGATAAATAAAATTTTGAGAAATATGTAAGCGTGATTGGAAATAACAATCCCGGTATTGCTATTGACGCAGTTTTATAAATCAATTGTACAGCAGATGGTAATAAAACCGCTAAAATAATTGAAAATACTCCAGTTATTATAATACCAATTTTGGTCCAATATTTAGTATCTTTTCTTCCTCCAAACTTAGTTGGTTTAATTAAATCATTGCCTATAGTCGCACCGCTAATAAAAGCATAACTATCTAAGGTAGACATCACAGTAGCAAGCACAGATACAATGAAAAATCCCTTAAAAAATTCAGGCATAATAGCATTACTTATTACAGGAAAAGACATTAAACCTGATGATAATTCTGGGAAATAGGCTCTTGCATATAAAGCAGAAGTAAGAGTCATAAAATCAAATATTATCCAACAAACTATTGAAATCAATACTCCTTTTCTGGCAGTGCCGGGAGTCATTGCTGCTGAACATCTTTGATGAAATCCGGGGTCGACGAAAGTCTGAAATGCAATTATAAACCAAACTATAACAAATTGCAAACCATAATTACCGGTAAGATTTAAATGCGATTCCGGTAATTTCGAAAGCATAATTTCCGGCGAACCAAAGTTCTTAAAAATAAAGAATAAAAGAAAAATAAATCCTAAATACATAATTACAAATTGCACTGAATTAGTAACTACATCTGCTTTAAATCCACCTTTAATAATATATGTAAAAGATATAACCGTTGCAATTATAATCGATAATGTAAGATTTAGCCCTGTAGCCATTTCTACAATTACTCCAAGCAAAAGTACATATACGGCAGGTAATGTAATTATAAGCACAATTACAGAAGATATTATAGATGCCTTTTTTCCGTAAAATTTCTCTATTTGTTCTGGAATAGTAGCGATATTCATTTTTCTGACTTTTCCAGCAATAAAAATTGCAAATAAAAAAGCAGCAATATAATATGTAAATGAAAAGCATAGCCAGCCGACAATGCCATCATTATAAATAAATTCACCGACTCCTAAAATATTTCCATACCACGTAGCTACTAATGTAGTAACGAACATTGGTAAAGTTAGCTTCCTACCAGCCAAAAGGAAATCTTCTTTTTGGTCTGTAGAGTCAGATTTTGGTTTTGAGAATTTAAATCCAATAAAAACGATTACTATGAAATACAATAGAATAATGAAATAATCCCAAAAACCAAAATCAAATAAAAATTTTGTAACCTGCATTATTTTATTTTAATCAAACAACTTTAAATAATGATTTATGTATTAGTAGGAACTAAATTTTAGCTTTAAAATCTTTTATTGTCTGAGCCAGACCAGTTTTAAAGTCATATTTTGGTAAAAATTTGTGCAACTCGTTATACTTCTGATATGAGCAAACGCTTCGACGCTGTTCTCCTATTTTAGCTGGACCGTGAATTTCTTCTGTGTTAGTACCTAAAATTGATTTAATTGAATTAAAAATAGTATTTACGTTAGTTTCTATACAGATCGGAAGAGCGT
>CALLXS010000095.1 GCA_937875295.1 uncultured bacterium
AAATAGATGGATCATTAGTAATATTTGGTTGTACTCAATTAGTAGACATTAAGCCGGTTTATAAGGTTCTTAATGAGAAAATGAAAACTTGCAAGAAGCCAATTTTCCCTGTTACTCCTACAATTGTAGGAGCACCAGAAGCTGTTGAATACCTACAATCATTTGGTAATTCTACTTTTCTTGATGAAGTTACAGCTGCTAAATCAATTGGGAAAATTTATCATTCGCCACTTCCTGCAGAATTGAATGAAAAAATTCAAATTGATGCAAAAAAAATTAGAACCACAATTGATAATTGCGAAAATGGTTATATCTCCCCTACTGATATTCAATCATTACTCGATGCTTCCAGTATAGCCAGAGCACAAGAGGGAGAATTTGACAATGAAGATGATGCTATAAAATTCGCTGAAAAAATTGGTTTTCCTGTCGTAATGAAAGTTGTGGGACCAGTACATAAAACTGATGTAGGTGGAGTAACTCTTAATGTAAAAAATTCAAATGAAGTAAAATCTGAATTTAAGAGAATTATGGCAATTAAAGATGCTAAAAAAGTATTAATTCAAAATATGCTTAGCGGTCGCGAAGTCTTTATCGGTGCTGTAGCAGCTGATAAATTCGGCCATTTAGTAATGGCTGGATTAGGCGGTATATTTATAGAAGTATTAAAAGACGTAAATTCTGCATTAGTACCGGTATCAAGAGCTGAAGCTGATTCAATGATTAAAAAATTAAAATCTTATAAACTCATTGAAGGCACTCGCGGTCAAGAAGGTATTAATCTAGAAAAATTATCCGATACAATTTGCAGAGTATCTGCTTTATTAGAAATTGCTCCTGAAATTAAAGAAATGGATATAAATCCACTTCTAGGGAACTCAAAATCTCTGACAGCCGTAGATGCAAGAATTAGAATAGAAAAGTAAAAAATAAATATATCGTAAATTGATATTTACTTAACTGTCAATGACTAAACTGTTTATTATTATTAACTATATATAAATACTGATATGAATAAAATAATATTTGCTGAATTTATTGGACCAGATACTAAAATGTTTAGAATTGATGCTCCTCTAATTGCAGCAAAGCAAAAACCTGGACAATTCATTATATTAAGAGTGAGTCCAGAAGGTGAGAGAATTCCACTTACAATTGCAGATTCTGATACTAAAGAAGGTAGCATCACTATTATTGCTCAAGGAATCGGCAAGACTACAAAAGAATTAAATAATCTCAATGCTGGCGATTATATACAAGATCTTGTAGGACCACTTGGAAAACCATCACATATCGAGAATTTTGGAACAGCCGTAAGTATTGGTGGTGGAGTAGGCACTGCAATTGCATATTCTACAGCTAAAGGCTTGAAACATGCTGGTAATAAAGTAATTAGTATAATAGGTGGTCGCTCTAAGGAATATGTAATTCTCGAAAAAGAAATGCGTGATATTGCTGACGAAGTAATAATCACAACAGATGACGGCTCTTATGGTAAAAAAGGATTCGTTACCGATAGCCTAAAGGAAATTATTGATAGTGGCGAAAAAGTCGATTTCGTTCTCGCTATTGGACCTATTCCGATGATGAAAGCAGTAGCTGATGTTACTCGTCCTTATGGAATAAAAACTGTCGTATCGCTTAATCCTATTATGGTTGATGGAACTGGTATGTGTGGCGGTTGCAGAGCAGTTGTAGATGACAAAACAGTCTTCGTATGCGTAGATGGTCCAGAATTTGATGCTCATAAAGTTGATTTCAGGCTGCTCACACAAAGAAATAGAATATACAACGACCAAGAAAAAGAATCTGTTGAAAATCATAATTGCAGAATGTTAAAAATGGCTGATGAGGTAGCAAATGGCTGAGATTACTCAAGCTCAAAGAATGAAAATTCAAAGACATCCAATGCCAGAGCAAGATCCGAAGGTAAGAGCTAGAAATTTCAAAGAAGTAAACTTTGGATATGATGAAAAAACTGCTATTGAAGAAGCAAATCGTTGTATACAATGTCCAAAACCTAATTGTGTAAAAGGTTGCCCAGTAAATGTGAAAATTCCAACTTTTATTCAAGCTATTGCTGACGGTGCTTTCCGCGATGCTGCTCAAATTCTTAAGCAAGATAATGCTTTGCCTGCAGTATGTGGTAGAGTCTGCCCACAGGAAGTACAGTGCGAAAAAGTATGTATTCTTGCTAAAAAGGGTAAACCAGTAGCTATTGGTAATTTAGAGAGATTTGCTGCTGATTGGGAAAGAGAAAATATCGGCGTACACCCTCCTCACGTTGGGAAAAAAACTGGTAAAAAAGTTGCTATAGTTGGTGGCGGTCCTGCTGGATTAAGCTGCGCCGGTGATTTAATTTCAATGGGGCATGATGTTACAGTTTTCGAAGCTCTTCATACAATTGGTGGGGTGCTTATGTATGGTATTCCTGAATTTAGATTACCAAAAGATATTGTACAAAAAGAAGTAGAAAGCTTAATGGAAGCTGGAGTAGTTTTTAAACCAAACATGGTAATTGGACTAAGCACTACAATTGATGAATTACTTCAAGAATATAATGCTGTATTTGTCGGGGTAGGAGCTGGATTACCTTATTTCCTTAATATCCCTGGAGAAAATTTAAACGGAGTATATTCATCTAATGAATATTTAACTAGAGTAAATTTAATGAAAGCATATACTTTCCCTTCAGCTGATACTCCTATTTATGATGTAGCAGAGAAAAACGTAGCTGTATTCGGTGGTGGCAACACTGCAATGGATGCTGTCCGTACTTCTCTTAGATTAGGTGCAAAAAAAGCTATGATAATGTACCGCAGAACTGAAGAAGAAATGCCTGCTAGGAAAGAAGAAATTCATCACGCAAAAGAAGAAGGTGTAGAATTTAATACTCTGCTCGCTCCTCTTGAATTTAAAGGTGACGAAAGAGGTAAATTAAATGCTGTAGTATTGCAGAAATGCGAGTTGGGTGAACCCGATGCAAGTGGAAGAAGAAGACCAGTTCCTATTGATGGGGCAATTGTCGAAATTCCTATTGACGTCGCTGTAGTAGCTATTGGAAATGGGTCTAACCCTATTGTAAGCCGAACTACTCCGGACTTAGAAGTAAATAAATGGGGCAATATTATTGTCGATGAAACAACAATGAAAACAAACAAAAAAGGTGTTTTCGCAGGTGGTGATATAGTTTCCGGTGGAGCTACAGTAATTCTGGCAATGGGTGCTGGCAGGACTGCTGCAAAATCTATCGACGAATACTTAAAAAGCGAGTAATAATAGAATAATTCAACCGTTGATTTATTTCAGCGGTTGATGTTTTTTCCTTGTTTTTATAATATTCTCATATACTAATAAAATTCTCATATACTATAAAATATAAATTGTTTTATATATTAATTTTAGCAATTTATTGATAAAACAGTTTTAATAATTATACAAAATTTTAATCTTTTTAAATTTGATTTAGAAAGATTAATACGATAAAATGCTTTTTTAAATTATTTGAGAAAGCAATTTTTTTTAAAATATTATTAATTTTATTATTAATAATTAATAAAATTGATTTACATTAAATTAATTGTTATATTTGTAGTTTTATTTTAAAAAGCAATTAACCAATAATAATTAAATAAATAGGTAATAAATATGTCAAAAGATGTTAGATTAGAACACGATTTAATAGGCGAAAAAGAAATCCCTAATTCATATTACTATGGTGTACAGACCTTAAGAGCTTTAGAAAATTTCAATATAAGTGGTATTAGATTAAATCATTATCCTACCATAATTAAAGCATTGGGCGAAGTAAAATTAGCTTGCGCCAAAGCAAATTTCGATTTAGAATTGCTTTCAAAAGAACAAATCAAAGCTATGACTGAAGCATGCAATGAAGTTATCGCTGGCAAATTCAATGACCAATTCCCTGTGGATATGGTACAAGGTGGAGCCGGCACTTCTGTCAATATGAATGCAAATGAAGTAATTGCTAACCGTGCCCTCGAATTAATGGGACATAAAAAAGGCGAATATGAGTTCTGCCACCCAAATAATCATGTGAATTTATCACAATCTACAAATGATGCATATCCTACTGCTATGAATTTAGCTTTAGTTTATCATAATGATAAATTAATCCAAGCACTTACAAAAATTGTAAAATCATTTAGAACAAAAGCTAAAGAATTCGATAAAGTAATTAAAATGGGACGTACTCAATTGCAAGACGCCGTACCAATGACTCTTGGTCAAGAATTTGAAGTATATGCCTTCACATTAGAAACTGAAATTAAAAGAATTAAGCAATCAATTAAATTGCACTTAGAAGTTAATCTCGGTGGTACTGCAATAGGTACTGGTATTAATTCTGAACCGGGCTATAGTAACCTTGCTGTGAAACATCTAAAAGAAGTTACTGGACTTGATATTTCCTTAGCAGAAAACTTAATCGAAGCAACTCAAGACACAAGTGCATTTGTAACTTTATCTTCTGCTTTAAAAAGATTAGCCATCAAAATATCAAAAATCTGCAATGATTTGAGATTATTAGGGTCAGGACCAAAAGCCGGTTTAGCTGAAATTAACTTACCAAAAATGCAACCGGGCTCTTCTATTATGCCAGGCAAAGTAAATCCTGTAATTCCAGAAGTAGTAAACCAAATAGCATTTAAAGTAATTGGAAATGATGTTGTAGTTACTATGGCTGCTGAAGCTGGGCAATTAGAACTAAATGTAATGGAACCAATTATTGTGGAATCATTATTTGAATCAGTTGAATGGCTCGCAAATGGACTCGATACTTTGAGAACTAGATGTGTAGATAATATCACTGCAAATGCTCAAAGATTACGCGACGATGTAAATCATAGCATCGGAATAGTTACCGCTTTAAATCCAATATTGGGTTATGAAAAATGCTCTTGGCTCGCTAAGACAGCATTAGAGACTGGAAAGAGCGTGTATGATTTAGTTTTAGAACAAAAATTCTTAACTAAAGAAAAATTAGATGATGCACTTACCCCAGAAAATATGATAGCTCCAAGATCAATGAAAGGATAATATTATATTTCATTAAAATAATAAATCATCCTACTATTTTTACAAATAGTAGGGTGATTTTTTTAATAATTATAAGTATATTATTTATTTGGAGATAGCAAGTAATTTTTTTTATTATTTCAATCATATCCAAGTATTTGAGAAATATTTATAAATGAATTTATCGTTTTTCTTAGCTATTCGAGAATAAATAAGTAAATAGTATAGGTTTTTAATAAATTAGTTATTCAAAAGAATATCTATATTATTACGTCAAAATAAAATGGGTTATTTTTTAGATTAGATAATCAAGAAGTCAATTAAAATAGAATAAATATGAAATCAGAAATATACACAGATCTTTACGATAGCCCTATTGGGACACTGATTATAGGTAGCTTCGAAGAGCAGATTTGCCTTTGCAATTGGACAAGTTCTAATTCAGATGTTACGGTATATTTACGCAGACATTTAGGAGCTGAATATAATTTCCGAACTTCTGATATCAATAAACTCGCAATTAAGCAATTAGAAGATTATTTCAATAAAGAAAGGACTAAATTTGAATTGCCTTTGCTGATTTGTGGAACTGAGTTTCAAAAAAGCGTACTTTCTGAAACATGCAAAATTCAATATGGAGAAGTAAAATCATATTCACAAATTGCAATAAATATAAAATCACCTAAAGCTGTACGGGCAGTGGCTTCTGCCGAGAGAAATAATCCAATTGCAATAATTATCCCCTGCCACCGAGTACTTAGTATTTCTAATAAATTGACTGGCTATGCTGGAGGTTTAAATATTAAGGAAAAGCTTTTAAAATTAGAAAATTATAATAATTATAAGAAATAGAATATATCTTCTACAATATTTTATTTCAAATTCTCTTCAAAAATAATCTTTAAATTATTATAAATTTCTTCGTTAATCAAATTTGCAGATTTTGATAATTCTAAAGTTCCAAGCCCCAAATAACAGTATGGTTTTAGCAAATTATCTTCTTGCTTTAATGCAGTAATATGAGAAACAACAGTATTCACATCTCCTCGCGCTATTGGACCGGTAAGTGTATAATTATCAATATCATTTGGGTTTAAAATATTACTTACAGTAGTCTTTATTATTTCCGGTGCAAATTCTTCCGGAGATATTCCTGCTTTTTGCGAAGTCAATTTTCCTAATGCAATAGCAGTATTTAAATAATTCGACATAGCTACTGCAGAAATATGATAAATAATTTTCTTTGTTGTATCTATTTTATGGGGAACTCCACCCATAAATTTTATAAAATCTATTACTTGACTATTTATATCGCCCTCTATTCCCCAATGAATATCTTTAAAATTTTCTGCTTTTGAATAAAAAAATGTTTGATACGGATGTAGTGATAACGCAATAGCGCCATATTCTTTGCAAGCAATTAATTCATTGCTGCTTAGCATCCCAGAGCAATGAATACAGTATTTTTGATCTAAAAGATATTTGAATTTTTCAGCTAAAATATTCGAAGTTGTTTTGATTTCGTCATCTTTTACTGCAAGAATAAACATATTAGGGATAGTATCAATTTCCGAAATATTCCTAAGTATATGACTTTGATTTACAAATTTTAGAGCATTTTTGAAAGAAGATTCTGAACGGCAAATAAGCTTAAAATTGCAATTATTTTTATTGAAAAAATCAACAAAAGATAAGCCTAATTTCCCTGAACCAATTATACATATATTAATTTTGTTGAATAGCAATTTTGTCCTTATTGTTACTTAATAGATTATTTTTTAATTATTTCATATCCTGTTTTAGAATCTTTTATTAAATATCCGAGTTCTGCTATTTTATTTCTTAACTCATCGGCTTTAGTATAATCTTTTTCAGCTTTAGCTGCAATTCTTTCATCAGCTAATTTTATGATTTCATCAGGAATTTCAACTTCAACTTGCTTTTTTTGTTCAATATTCCATACATTGAATATTAAATTTAATTCTTTGAATAATTCAATCAAACTCTCTTTAGTTGATTTATTTAATTCATTTGGAGACATTGAATTAATTAAAGAAAATATTTCTGCTAATGCTTTCGGTGTATGCAAGTCATCAGCTAATTTTGAAAATATTTTCTCACGAATGATTTCGACATCAATAGATTTTTCGCCATAATTTTCTTCAAAAAGCGAATAAATAAAATCTTGTATTCTATATCTTCCTTTTGAGATTGAATTTATCCCCTCGAATGTAAAGTTGAATACCGATGCATAATGAGCTGATAACAAAGCAAACCTTATATTCATTGGATCGATACCACGATTAATTAAATCTTGAATAGTGTAGAAATTTCCCTTTGATTTGCTCATCTTCTCTCCCTCTACTTCAAGGAATTCATTATGGCAGAAATAATATGTAGGCTCTACACCAAATCCAGCTTTACTTTGGGCAATTTCGTCTTCATGATGTGGGAAAATTAAATCTACTCCACCGGTATGAATATCAAACGGTAAACCTAATAATTTCTCTTCCATAGCAGAGCATTCTATATGCCAACCGGGTCTGCCGGGAAAATTTTTTCCATCTAAAGTAAAATCCCAATAGGGTTCATTGCCTTTTTTACTTTTCCAGAGTACAAAATCGCTTACTTGTTCGCGATCGTATTGGTCAGAATCAATTCTCAGATTTGATTTGAAATTATCGAAATCAATTTTCTTTAATTTACCGTAAGTATCATGTTTTCTCCATTCATTTACATTAAAATATATTGAACCATCGGAAGGATATGCAAATCCTTTTTCATAAATACTTTTAATTAATTTTTGCATTTCGTCAATATATTCAGTAGCACGCGGAGTTGCGAATAAATCTGCTGAATCAATTCCAATTATTTTAAGGTCTTCGAAAAACTTTTTTTCGTAATATTTTGTGAATTTGCTTAAATTTTCTTTTAAATCATCTGTTTGCTCGCCCATTTCTTCTAACCAAGCGCTACTACCTATTTGCGAATCACGAATAGTTTTATCATCAATATTTGTAATGTTCATCACCCATTTCACTTTATAATTACCCACTACTTTAATCACTTTTTGGAGTAAATCTGCGAATAGGAAAGCTCTAATATTTCCAATATGTGCATAATTATATACAGTAGGACCGCATGAATATATAAGAACTTCGTTTTCATTAATTGGTTTTAGATCTTCAATTTTATTATGTAATGTATTATGAATTTTTATTTGCATTTTTCTTTTTTTTATTCTTATTTTTTTAATAATAATTTTTGTAGGATTTGTACAGCATTACTTGCAGCACCTTTTCTCAAGTTATCAGCTGTGAGCCACATATTCACAGTATTTATTTTGCTATTATCTCGTCTAATTCTACCAATAAAGACATCATCTTTATCATTACTTAATTCCACTGTAGGATATTCTTCGTTAATATTTTCATTAATTAGAGTAATACCCTCAAAATTAGCCAATGTATTGCATAATTCATTAAGCTCAAATTCATTTTGTAATTCAATATTTAACGATTCACCATGTCCTCCGAGAATTGGTAACCTCACACAAGTAGCTGTAATTGCTAAATTAGGAAGTGACAATATTTTCTTTGTCTCGAGAATCATTTTAATCTCTTCTTCGGAATATCCTTTTAGCGTGTCATCTACATTTTCATTGATAGAATGAAATATTGTATTAAATGCAATAGGATGCTTAGAAAGTGTATTATCTTTTTTATGGTCTAATTCATTCATTAATTTATTTATACCCTTTTGCCCAGCACCACTAATAGATTGATAAGTCGAAACTATAACTCTTTTTAGACCATACTTGTCTTGAAGTGCTTTAAGTGGAAGCACCATTTGAATTGTAGAACAATTTGGATTAGCAATAATTTTTGAATTATTTGTAATATGGTTTAAATTCACTTCCGGTACCACAAGAGGACAAGATTCATTCATTCGCCAAGCACTCGAATTATCAATTACAATGCTACCTTTTTCTGCAAACAACGTAGCATATTCTCTTGAAATATCACCTCCAGCAGAAAATAAAGCAAAATCAATATCATTTGGAATTTCACGAGTGAGCTTTAGAATTTCATAAGATTCATTTTTAAAATCGACTTTCTTTCCAGCACTTCGCTCTGAACCAAATAAATATAATTTATTAATCGGTATATTATATTCTGCTAATACTTTTAGCATCATTCTGCCGACTAATCCACTTGCTCCAATTACCGCTAAATTAATTTTTTTCATATTTTAATAACTTACTAATTATTTGAATGTTATTGAAAAATTTCATAATTTTAAATTACAAAATTAACATTATAAATTGATTTTTAGAAAGATATTTTCCTAAAATTTAATTTTATAGG
>CALLXS010000096.1 GCA_937875295.1 uncultured bacterium
GAAGCTCAACGTTCTTCAATACATTAATACGAGGTATGAGGTTGAATGCTTGAAACACAAATCCTATTTTTTTATTTCTGATAAGAGAAAGCTCATCCTGGCTCTGGTCTTTTATGTCTATCCCATCAAGCAGATATTCTCCGGATGTAGGTCTGTCTAAACAGCCTAAAATATTCATAAGAGTTGATTTACCAGAACCTGAGGCTCCCATTATAGCAACAAACTCTTTTTCTTCTATGGAAAGATTAATTCCTTTTAATGCTTTTAATTTAATTGTCCCTGTATCATATACCTTAACAATGTCATTGAGACTTATAATCACAATTTACTCCTCCTTTAATTATTTTTTAAGTGAAACCAAGTCACCTTCTTTAAGTTTTTCAGGAGGATTTATTACATAGATTTCCCCTTCTTCAAGCCCTTCTAAAACCTCTACATCATATTCTGATTCTAAACCTGTTTTAATATATTTTTTTGAAACCTTATTGCCATCCACCACATATACATATTTTTTCTTTGCAGCTCTATCTTCCTTTACTCCATCAAAACCAATTGCTATGGATGAAGGTTTTTCATTTAAAACAATATCTGCACTTCCTTCATAGCCTGCTTTTATAAGTGCATCTGCATTGTCAAAAGTGACTTTAACATTAACTTTAAATTCCTGGTCTCCACCAGTAGTATTAATTTTTGCTTGTGCTATATTTCCTATATCTGTAACTACACCAGAGTATATTTTGTCTATACCTTTTATTTTTATGGCTGCCTTTTGTCCTTTTTTAATATTAACAGCATCATACTGACTTACATCTAAAGAAAGTTTATATTTGGATGTATCATCAATTATAATTGAATCCCCAGCCTTAGGATATTGATTTTCTTTTGCATTATTTTTTACAACTTTTCCATCTACATCTGTTTTTATATTACATTGTTCAATTTTATCTTGTAAACTAGCTATATCTGTTTTTATAAGTGCTATCTGATTCCTTTGATTTACTATTTTATTATTATTATTTACATCTAAATTTGATAGTGAATTTTTTGCATTATTCAATGAAAGTTGTGCAGTTTTTATTGCATTTTCAGCATCTGTTAATGATTTTCCAGCAGCTTCAAATTCATTTTTTGATACATGACCTTGCTGAAATAAAGTCTTAGTTTGTAAATATTTTTTATTTATATTTAAAATCTATTACTTAACAGTTTTAGATAATGATTATTATTTATAATTTTTCATATTAAAACATCAAATGATAATTAATTCAGAAGGAATAATTTTAAGAACTATGAAACATAGTGAAAGTAATTCTATTGTTACAATATTTTGTAAAGAATCTGGATTAATTACTTGTTTAGCTAAAGGGAGTAGGTCAAGAAAAAATAAATCTGCCCTCGTTTCTGATGTTTTAAGCATTGTAGGGATTACATATTATCAAAAGAAATCTGGAGAATTGCATACTATCACGCGTTCCGAGAGAATTGTCGATTCACAGAAAATTCTTAATTCTCAAATTCATACAAATATATCGATGTTTATTTTGCAGGCACTTTTGCAGAGTTTGCACAAGGAAGTACCTCATCAAGAATTGTATGAAGCTACAATAGAAATTATAACAATGCTAAATGAATTGCAATCTAATCCGTTTATACTTTTTTTATGTCATCAAGTAATATTAGCAAAGGAACTCGGAATAGAGCTTGATTTAGTGAATTTGTCTGATATCTATTGCGAATATAATATTGAAACAAGTAATTGGCATAAGAATTACAGTGATCTTAATGTAAATAATATTAAATTTAGGAAAAATGACATTAATTTGCTAAATGATATTAATGTTATTATGAAAAATGGATTTGCATCTGATAGATTAAAAAAATATTTGTTAGATGAAGAAAATAATAAGATTTCTTCTTCACAAAAATTAAGATTTTTGGATTTTTGGACAAGATATTTTTCATATCATTTAGAGAAGAAATTCAAATATATAGCTTATTAATTTATTAATTAGAAATACAAATAAAGTTAAAAAAGGAAAAATAGAAAAATAATGATAATAGGAATATTACTTACAATTGTATTAGTTGCTTTGAATGGATTTTTTGTTGCAGCAGAATTTGCTATTGTGAAAGTCCGTGCTTCGCAGATTGAACTAAAAATTCGTGATGGGAATAGTTCAGCAATTAGAGCAAAAAAAATAATTACTCATTTAGATGAATATTTGTCTGCTACTCAGCTTGGAATAACTTTAGCGAGTTTAGCCTTAGGTTGGATAGGAGATGCGGTTGTAGCGGATATTATTTTAAAAATAATGCATTCATTAAATCTTGAAATGACTCAAAGTATGGCAAATAGCATTGCTTTGCCTTTAGCATTTATTTTAATTACTATTTTGCATATTGTATTTGGCGAATTAGCTCCAAAATCTTTAGCAATTCAGCGTTCTGAAGGAGTTACTCTTGCTATTTCTTTACCATTACATATTTTCTATATAATTTTTAAACCTTTTATCTGGTTATTAAATACATTTGCAAATAAACTTCTTCATTGGGCTGGTTTTGAATCAGTATCAGAAGAGCATGCAACTCACTCACAAGAAGAAATAAAATATTTATTAGAAGAAAGTACTAAAACTGGAGTAATTCATACTGAAGAACATGAATTATTAGAAAATATTTTTAAATTCGCTCATACTCCTGTAAAACAAATAATGATTCCACGTAATAAAATTGCAGGAATCGAGTTGTCAATGTCTAATGAACAATTTATTTCAAAATTTATCGATGAAGGCTATTCAAGAATGCCAATATATGATAAAAATATAGATAATATTATTGGTATAATTTATTCAAAAAATATTATTGATTTATTATATAATCCGAGATTATTTGTACTTCATGATTTAATTAGACCTGCTTATTTTGTCGGAGAAGATGATAAAATAGATGAAATTTTTAGACACATGCAATCTAATAAAATTCATATTGCAATAGTACTTGATGAATTTGGTGGGACGGCTGGATTAGCTACCTTAGAAGATATAGTAGAAGAAATATTTGGAGAAATTCAAGACGAAGACGATGAAGAATTACCAATGCTCAAAAGAATTAATGATAATGAGTTTATTGTGCAAGCAAGTGCAATTATTGCTGATATTAATGATGAATTACCGTTTGAATTACCAGAAAATGACGACTATGAGACTCTCGGAGGTTTAATTATTAATGAAACTGAAGTAATTCCTGAAACTGGACAAAAATTTAATATTTTTAATTATAATATTGAAATTCTAAAGGCTTCAAATTTAAAAATTGAAATTGTAAAATTAAGTCCTATAATTGACAAAATTGATGAAAATAATGGTGATATTTAATTCATATAAATATAAAAGTAGCATAATTGTTATTCTTTTAATTATTATTGCTAAATCTGCTATGGCACAAGGCACTGCAGGATATAATGCTCCATTTGAAAGCAGAGAAATTATAGATATGCCCACTGCAGGTGTATTACCAAAGAATTCTTTTAATATAAAATCAAAACTTTATAATGAAGGGGGTCTTGCCTTAGAAACCAATTTCTCATTTTTAAAAAATTTAATGTTAGGAATAAGTTTTAGCGGAAATAATGTGATAGGAAATGATAACTTGCAATTTCAGAAAATACCCGGATTTAATTTAAAATTTAGAGTATTTGATGAGACAATTAAAATACCAGCAATTGCAGTTGGATTTAGTAATCAAGGAAATGGTAAGTGGATAAATAGCATAAATAGGTTTGAAAATTTATCGCCCGGCTTTTATTTAGCTTTAAGTAAAAATTTTGCATGGCAATTGGGAGAAGTGTCTGCCACTGGTGGAATACATTATTCATTCGAGCCAAGCAAAGAAGATAGATGCGTTAATGTATATGGGGGATTCGAGCAGACAATTTGGAAATATTTTTCAATTAGTGGCGAACTAAATTTAAATTTAGATGATATTGCCTATTTAGAGAAAAAAAGTCCAATAAATTTTCATCTTTCTCTTAAAAGTTCTATCGCAAATGGAATTACAATTGAATTGCAATTAAGAAATATAATTAATAGCAACAAATACATTGCATCAGGTTTTGAAAGAAGATTAAGTATTGATATAATTAGAAGTTTTTAATTTACTTTTTACTTAATACTTTTAGAGAGTAATGATTTAGATTCTAAATCACTATTTCTGCTTAAATTTGCTTGCACACCCGCTAAACTCATTTTTATTTATTTTTATCGTTGCAGAGCCATCGTATTTATAATCGCTATCATCATAACAAGGTATGTTAGAATATTTAAAATTTATATCTTTATTATGACTATCTACTCCGGAAAATTCTTCAATAATTATTGGTTGATCATTGTTTTTTGAGTTTTTGTGCTTATTGTTATTAGGACTTTTATCTAAATTAATAGAATCTGCATTAATAGGTGAAGTATAAGTATTAAAGATACCAAATGATTTTTCTTGAGCATAATTTGAAAGTAATTCATAATAATATTTATCATCTTTACTCTTATAAATTGTTATCATCCATCCGGGCTCATTACCTTTGGCTTTTATATAATAATCTTTTTCCTTAAAATTAGATTCTTTGCAATTAGCTGGGACTTTAGAATTATATTTGATTATTTCAGTAATTGTAATAATTCCATCAAAATTATAAGCTAATCTTGGGTCTATTTGAGTATTTGATATATAACCATTGAATTCTAAATATACTTTTTGAAATGGGATATATGATTTTTCAGATTTAATTTTCGAGAAAAGCGAATCTACGATTTGCAAGGAATCGTCAATCCAGTATTTTACGGAATCTCCGCAGATTCTGACACTCATTTCGTTGAGCTCAAATACAGCTAATCCTTTATAAGTTTTTAAATTTGGATTTATTTCTTTAGAGTGGTTTAAATTATTGTTTTCGCACGAATAAATTAATAGGATTAATCCAGATAAAATCACAGCAAAAAGAAAATAATTATTTTTTAATAAAGTTTTCATTATATATTTAAATCTATTTATATCAATTGATAAATACTTTGCAAAAACTGTGCTAAAATTTAGCAATAATTTATTATTTAATAATAAAACGAAAAAATAGTAAATTAGTTATTTAAAATTAGTTTAAAACAAAATTTTTCCTTAATATTGTATTCGTTTTAAGTACATTATTTTCATAAAAGTTAAATATTTATTTTTAATTCTAATTAAGTAAATAGTTTATAATATTTATAGATAAAAAAAGGATAATTGAAATTATGGTATTCGATCTAGAAATGATTAAAAAGGTTTATCAAAATTTTTCTACAAAAGTAGAAGAAGCAAAAAAAGTAGTTGGAAAACCTTTGACTTTCGCAGAAAAAGTTTTATATGCACATCTTCACTCTGATAGTCCTCTAAAGGATTTTAAACGTGGTGTAGATTATGTAAACTTTGCACCTGATAGAGTAGCAATGCAAGATGCTACTGCTCAAATGGCATTATTACAATTTATGCAAGCAGGGATGCCACGAGTTGCTGTTCCTTCATCAGCACATTGCGACCATTTAATCCAAGCAAAAGATGGTTCAGATGCAGATTTAAAAAATGCTGAAGTTGTAAATAAAGAAGTTTATGATTTTCTTTCATCAGTATCGAATAAGTATGGAATAGGCTTTTGGAAACCGGGAGCTGGTATTATTCATCAGGTAGTTCTTGAAAATTATGCTTTCCCTGGAGGAATGATGATTGGAACTGATTCTCACACAGTAAATGCTGGTGGATTAGGTATGGTTGCAATTGGTGTAGGTGGAGCTGATGCAGTTGATGTTATGGCTGGAATGTCGTGGGAATTAAAATTCCCTAAATTAATCGGTGTGAAATTAACCGGGAAATTAGGTGGTTGGACTTCTGCTAAAGATGTGATCCTTCATTTAGCAGGTTTGCTTACTGTAAAAGGCGGAACTGGTGCTATTATTGAATATTTTGGTGAAGGTGCTAATACTATTTCTTGTACAGGAAAAGCTACTATTTGCAATATGGGTGCAGAAGTAGGAGCTACAACTTCTATGTTTGCATTTGACTCAAAAATGTATGATTATTTAGCTGGCACTAGTAGAAAAGAAGTTGCAGATATGGCTAAGGGTATTGAAAAATATTTAAGAGCAGATGATGAAGTCTATGCATCTCCAGAAAAATATTTCGATCAAGTAATAGAAATTGATTTATCAAAATTAGAACCTTATATCAATGGTCCTTTCACTCCTGATTTAGCTACTCCAATTTCAAAAATGAAAGACGCTATTAAAGCAAATGATTGGCCTGAAAAATGCGAAGTTGGTTTAGTTGGCTCTTGTACAAATTCATCTTACGAAGATTTATCAAGATGTGCTTCAATCGCTAAACAAGCTAATGAAAATGGAATTAAAGCAGAAGGAGAATTTATTATTAATCCAGGCTCTCAAATGGTAAAATTCACAATTGACAGAGATGGATTTATTAAAGAGTTTGAAAAAATAGGTGGCGAAATTATGACAAATGCATGCGGTCCTTGCATTGGTCAGTGGTCTAGAAAAAACTCAGAAGGTAAAGGCAAAAATTCAATTATTACTTCATTTAATAGAAATTTTGCAAAAAGAAATGACGGCAATCCAAATACTCACGGCTATGTAGCTTCTCCTGAAATAGTTACTGCTTTAGCAATTTCTGGTAGTATGGCATTTAATCCGCTTACTGATACTATTACAAATTCTAAAGGTGAAAAAATAAAATTAAATCCTCCTACAGGTAATGAATTACCTCCAAATGGTTTTCAAGTTGACGATCCAGGATATGTAGCTCCAGCTGCTGATGGATCTAAAATTGAAGTAATTGTGAATCCTGATTCTAAGAGATTGCAATTATTGCAACCATTTGAAAAATGGGATGGAAAAGATATGCTTGATATGAATTTATTAATTAAAGCAAAAGGCAAATGTACTACAGACCATATTTCAATGGCTGGTCCTTGGCTTAAATTCAGAGGTCATTTAGATAATATTTCTAATAATTTGCTTACTGGAGCTGTAAATTTCTATAATGAAAAAACTAATTCAGTGAAAAATCAATTAAATGGTCAATATGACGAAGTACCAAAAGTACAAAGAGAATATAAAGCAAAAAATATCGGCTCTATCGTAGTTGGCGATGAAAATTATGGCGAAGGCTCTTCACGCGAACACGCAGCAATGGAACCTCGCTTCTTAGGAGTAAAGGCAATTATTGTAAATTCATTTGCAAGAATACACGAAACAAACCTAAAGAAACAAGGCATGCTTGCTCTTACTTTTGCTAATAAAGCTGATTATGATAAAGTGCAAGAAGATGATAAAATTGATATTATTGGATTGACTACATTTGCTCCAAATACTCCTTTAAAAGTTGTATTAAAACATAAAGATGGTACAAAGGATGAAATAACAGTAAATCACAGCTATAATGAACAACAAATTGAGTGGTTCAAAGCTGGTGCTGCTCTAAATCTCTTTAGAAAATAATTGTTATAAGTAAAATTCAAATCTCAATACAAAAAGAAGCTACCTAAAATAATAGGTAGCTTTTTTTACTAGAAAAATCCTTTATGAATTGATTATTAAAGAAATAGCGAATATAATAAAATAACTTTATTGATATAAGTGATTTCCCCTTCATTCTATAAAACATTCGTTTTTATTAAGAAAAATAATAATTAATAAAATGAATTATTATCATTTAAAGATAATTATTAAATACCAATCTTTACTATAATCTGCAATAATTTTAGTATTTTTGCATACATTAAAACTATTATTAATAGTTAAATCTAAGTAAAAAATTAAAATTAAATAAATGGAGTGCTTTAAATGGTCGATGATAAAAAAATAATTTTTTCGATGGTGGGGGTAAGTAAAATAATTCCACCAAATAGACAAATTTTAAAAGATATTTATTTGTCATTTTTCTATGGAGCCAAAATTGGTATTATCGGACTAAATGGTTCTGGTAAATCTACATTAATGAATATTATTTCCGGGAAAGATGATGCTTATCAAGGAAAGGT
This sequence comes from uncultured bacterium, assembly GCA_937875295.1. Lineage (GTDB taxonomy): Bacteria > Bacteroidota > Ignavibacteria > Kapaibacteriales > UBA2268 > CALLXS01. Next base: position 8,081 of record CALLXS010000096.1, read on the forward strand.
AGTTTTTTCTCCCGGATATTCAGTTGGGCAATTATCTCAAGAACCAATTTTAGATGAGACAAAAACAGTAATAGAAATTGTGCGAGAGGGAATGCAGGAGACAGTAGATTTATTAAATGAATATGAAGCAATAAGTGCAAAATTTGCTGAGCCAATGGACGACGAAGAAATGAATAAAGTAATCGAAAGACAGGGCGAACTTACTGAAATTCTTGATGCAAAGAATGCTTGGGAATTAGATTCTACATTAGAAAGAGCAATGGATGCACTAAATTGTCCCGATGGCGATACTCTGGTAAAAGTACTTTCCGGGGGAGAACGTCGTAGAGTAGCTCTTTGTAGACTACTGCTTACCCAACCAGATATATTGCTATTAGATGAGCCTACAAACCATCTAGATGTAGATGCAAAAGAGGAATTGAAAAGAGCTTTAAATGAATATAAAGGTGCGATAGTACTAATATCTCACGAACGGGAATTCTACCAGGATGTAGCTACTGAAATCTGGAATCTTGAGCAGTACACAACAAAGCTTTAAAATCTAGCAAAATGTTAAACAATTAGCTGCATTTTGCAGTATTTACAATGTCT
>CALLXS010000097.1 GCA_937875295.1 uncultured bacterium
CTCGTTGCGGGACTTAACCCAACATCTCACGACACGAGCTGACGACAGCCATGCAGCACCTGTGCAGGCTCTCTGCATTACTGCAGAGTCGTTCCGATCTCTCTTCACTAACACCTGCATGTCAAACCCAGGTAAGGTTCTTCGGTTTGCATCGAATTAAACCACGTGCTCCACCGCTTGTGCGGGCCCCCGTCAATTCCTTTGAGTTTCAGTCTTGCGACCGTACTCCCCAGGCGGCGAACTTAACGCGTTAGCTTCGATACTGAGTTCCAAGTTGAACCCAACATCCAGTTCGCATCGTTTAGGGCGTGGACTACCAGGGTATCTAATCCTGTTTGCTCCCCACGCTTTCGTGCATGAGCGTCAGTGCAGGCCCAGGGGATTGCCTTCGCCATCGGTGTTCCTCCGCATATCTACGCATTTCACTGCTACACGCGGAATTCCATCCCCCTCTGCCGTACTCTAGCCGTGCAGTCACAAATGCAGTTCCCAGGTTGAGCCCGGGGATTTCACATCTGTCTTACAAAACCGCCTGCGCACGCTTTACGCCCAGTAATTCCGATTAACGCTCGCACCCTACGTATTACCGCGGCTGCTGGCACGTAGTTAGCCGGTGCTTCCTCCAGTGGTACAAGCCCAGAAGCCTAAAGCTCCCTTTTTTCCCACTCGACAGAGGTTTACAGAGCAAAGCCCTGTCATCCCTCACGCGGCGTCGCTGGTTCAGGGTTGCCCCCATTGACCAAGATTCCTCACTGCTGCCTCCCGTAGGAGTCTGGACCGTGTCTCAGTTCCAGTGTGACTGATCGTCCTCTAAGACCAGTTACCGATCATCGCCTTGGTTTGCCGTTACCAAACCAACTAGCTAATCGGACGCAGACTCATCCCTCTCCAGACCGAAATCCTTTGACAACATTGTTGCCACATCCGGTATTAGCCCAAGTTTCCCTGAGTTATCCCGATGAAAGGGGCAGATCATCTACGCGTTACTCACCCGTGCGCCAGTGTATTGCTACCCTTGACTTGCATGTGTTAGGCACGCCGCCAACGTTCGTCCTGAGCCAGGATCAAACTCTCCGTTGTATTTATATGTTTTTTTATTTACTCTTTTAAAAAAATTATAAGTCAATTAATAACTTAAAATCTTTATTAATACGAAAAGCTCAATCTCATATTCTTATATTAAGGCTCTATTATACGAATTACTTATTTGACTAATTGTGTTTCTTTGGAATTGATAAGGTTTATTATATTTATATATTATTTGAAATATATCGCTTGAAAAGCTACATTATCCGTAATAAATGATTACTATAATTCATTCTTATCGCACTCTTAATTTATTATTATTTATCATAGCTTAATCGCTTAAGCTACACTCCCTTTTGTCAAAGTACTTATCCCGTTATCATATACTTAATTAATTCTTAACCAAAAATTAATCCGCACCGAAACGGATTACAAAATTACAACTTTTTTACATTCCCACCAAATTATTTTTAAACTTTTTTCTAAAAAATATTTATATTAAAAAATGAAAACTCTTAACTCTAATAAATTCAATATGATTTGAAAATCAACTATATCGAAAAATTATATTAATCATTTCACATTATTATGAAAATTTATTGGAATAGAATATTTTGACCAAATAAATATTATAAACTTTATAATTTAAGCTCTTAAATTTTTAAAATAGATATTTTATAAATTAATAAAATATTTTTTAATAGTTTTGCAATTATTAATATTTAAATATTACTTAAAATTGAAATTAATTAATATTAATAAAATAAAATTTATCAGCATAATGTGCTTTATCACATTGATTCTTTCGTGTTCTTCAGCAAATAAAGACACTGTAACGAAAGGCACTAATACTATTCAAGAGAAAGATAGATTTGCTGTAATTTATTTTGAAATTTACGATAGAAGAGAATGTAACGGAGATATCACTGGAATAATGAATGATGGTGAATTCTTTTTATTAATAGAAAGAGATAATATCACAAATGAAAAAATAATTTTACCAGTGAATTATAGTTCAGAATTTAATAGAGATAAAGGCTTTCTTCGCACTCCTATAAAATGGAATGCAAATTCAAAAGAAAGTAATCCCAAGTTATTAATTATAAATTTAATGGATGACGACGGTATCGACAATAATATTTCAAGATTAATTACAAAGGCAGAAACTATTGGTGGAATAATGGTGATGACAGAACAAGGCTTCTATATTTTTAAAAATGTAATTGAATTTTATTCAGGCAAACCTTGGGATGAATTTATCAATAAAGATATTTTAAAGTTGGGCAAAACCCAACCTTGTGGAAATATTAGTTATAAAATACCAACTAAACCTCCAAAGAATATTGATGAAGCACAATATTTATCAATTTATGATGGAAATAAACTCAAGATGAAAATAAAAATTTATTTCGAAGTGAGCCAAAATTAAAATATAATTCAAATATTGGTTAAATAAAATATTTAGTGTGTTTCTTAAAATAAATAATTAATTTAGCATTCTTTTAAATGAAAATAATCTTTATTAATTAGATTATAAATAATTTTTTAAAAAAGTATTTTATAAATCTCAAACAATTTGACCTTTTATTAAAAAGATACCTATGTATAAAAATATTGTAATTTCCCTTTCATTGCTATTTTGTTTCTGTTCCGTAGGGGTTGCCCAATATAATCCTTATTCTTTCCTAAGGAATAATTCTAGCGCACGCAGCGCAGCTTTAGCAGGAGCCTCTATGACAATACAAGGTGATGCTGGATTAGTGTTTTTTAACCCAGCTTTAATTTCTACTGTATCTGATAATAGTATAAGTGCTACATTTTTAAAACATATTTCTGATATTAATTCAGGAAATGTCATTTATATAAAAGGTTATGATGAAATTGGCACGTTTTCAGCTAATGCAGCTTTTATGTCTTATGGTAGCTTCATCGCAAGGGATAAGCATAACAATCAATTAAACACATTTAATCCAATGGATATTGCCTTGTCTATTGGTTATGGGAATGAATTAGATTCAAATTTATATTATGGAGCTGCTGTAAAATTTATATTTTCTACAATTTATAAATCATCTACAAGTGCTGCTGCATTTGATTTTGGTTTATTTTATAAAATCCCCGATATTAATACAAATATAGGAATATCAGTGCTTAATGCAGGATTTCAGTTATCAAAAATTAATGATTATTCCGAAAGTCTCCCTCTTGATATAAGAATTGGGGCAAATCATAAATTAGTTGGATTGCCTTTATTAATAAACTTTTCGTTTCATCATTTAGCTGATAAAACTGATAATTTTTTAGATAAATTTATGAATTTTTCTTTAGGAGGAGAAATTTATTTCGGAGAAAATATAATGGCTCGCATTGGTTATGATAATTATATTCGAAAATATACTGCTCCTGATGGAAGTAAAGGTATATCCGGTTTATCTTTTGGAGCTGGTATTAAATTTAAACCTCTGAATATTGATTATGCCTTTTCTAGAATTGGTTTAGGGGCAAATTTACATAGATTAGGGGTTAATTTCCAATTATAATAAGAATATAGTTTTGTAACAAATAATTAGTTTAATCGTAAAATTGGTCAGTAATATAATTGTAAATTATTATCAATAAATTTTAACAAATAAATGAAAAAATATTTTTTAATTAGTCTTTCTGCTTTAACATTAGTGCTATTTTCTTCAATATCATTAAATGCACAACAAAATGCACCTATTAATGATATTAACGAAGTTATTATTAACCCAACAATGCCAATTATTAACATTGTATTTGCAATTAATGCTTTAAATACTATTACTATTCAAGGTGCTGAAGTAGATACGTTTTTAGAGGCTAAAGGAATTTTAGAAAAAGAAATTAATAGATGTGCCGAGTTAAAGAAAAAAACTAATGAAACTACTACTTTTAGTATTAAAATAGGAAAAGCTCAACATATTTTAGATTTCCTCAAAAGAGCTAAATTAACTGGTAATGATGCAGTTCTATATAAAGGATTTGTAAATTCATTTGTAGAAGCAAGCAAAAAAGCAAATCCGAATAATAAATAACATCAATTAGTTATAAGAAATTACCTAAATATCTTATGAATTTAATCATAAGATATTTTTTTTGGTTATTTTTGTAATTATTATAGTATAATATTATTATAAATAGGTATGAAACATTCTTTACAATCTATAGATAAACTTAATTTATTTTTAATCAACTCAAAGTGGGAAGATGGTTTTTCTTCAACAATTAAAATTTCTGAATTAAGAAATAACTGTCCCTGCGCAATATGTCAGAATCAAACGAAGGAAGAAATTAATGGGCTTACAATGCCTAAAATCACTTTCGGTGAAATTGATCTAAAAGCTATCGAGCCTGCAGGAAATTACGCTCTTAAATTTACTTGGGGAGATAGACACAATGCAGGATTTTATAGCTGGGAACTGCTTAGAAAAATTTTCGAAGATAATTCTTTAGAGAAAGAAGAAATTGATAGATTGATGAAAGGTGCTAAAACTCCAAAATTAAAGAAAGATAAGGAAAACTAATCTTTAATGGTAATGTACTATTTTTAATATTTCTTCGTTTATTATTAATTATATATTTTTTAAATTTTCATTTTCCGAAAAAATATAATTTATAATCATTCTATATTAACTTTCTAAATATGAGATTAGAAATAAAAGATAAGGCTATTGAAAAATACTTTGATAAATTTGGCATTAAAAGCACCAAAATCAGAAAAGCTTATGCATTTTTCGAGACTTTATCGCTTAGAATGTCAGAACATAATTTGTTTTTATCCTCAGCCGGAATAGCTTTTAATATTCTGATTTATACAATCCCTCTTCTACTTGTTATAGTTTTTGTAATTAGTTCATTTTTTAATGTAGATGATATAATTAATTTCTTAGTAACAATTTTAAATAACATTATGCCACCCGGTAAGCAAAGCTCAAAATTAATTGAGATGGTGCTAAATGAAACTACTTCAATCTTTAAAAATAGTGGTACAGCGGGTATAATTGGTATAGTTACTATGATTTGGTTGTCTTCGGTCTTGCTTGGTGCTTTGAGATCTGGTTTAAATGAAATTTTTAGATTGCCTTATAACAAAACTTTTATTTTATATAAATTGAAAGATATATTAATTACAATAATGATTTTATTATTGGTTTTAATTTCAATTTATATTCTACCATTTTCTACCTTCGTTTTAGAAGCTTTAATGGAATATATTCCTGATGTGATTCAGACATATTTGTCTAATTTTATTATTTTTTTAATTACATTAGGTTCTTCTTTTTTAACTTTTTATTTATTATTTAGATTCGTACCAAATAGTAAAATTAAATTATCTATTAGACTATGGGCGACAATTTTATCAGTTGGTTTCATTGAAATAAGCAGAAATATATTTTCATGGTATATTTCAATTTCTTCTAGTTATAGTAAATTCTATGGCACTTTTGCTATCATAGTTTCTATGAGTATATGGATTTATTATTTAACTACAATAATTTTAATTTCAGCAGAATTATCACAATTAATATTTGATGTTAAACATTCCGAAGAGCCAGTTGCATTACAACCAACTGAAGAAAAGTAAGAGCTTTTGCGACTAAATTCCATTAAATGGGAATTATAACAATTTCATCACAATAAATATTTAGCTTTAATACATAAATTGAATTTTCCAAAATAGCCAAATTATAATATTAGCCATTGTAGAATATTAAACATCAAAATAGTTGGTGAAAATTGTTAAAAATAATAATTATTAAGATTTAATACATGCAATTATTATATAAAAATATAACTATAAAACGTTCAACATCTTTAATATAAACAAGTTAAAAACTATATTTTAACTTTGGCACAAACATTGTATAATTGAAGTCGTCAGTGGATTGACAAATGGCAAATAATAGAAATACATATAATTTTGAACAAGTATATAATAAGGGTACGGATACCCGCAAATCGCAAGGAAGCGATGTATTATTTAATAAGTTCTTAAATAATGTTTTGATGAATGAAATGGATTTCTTGCAATATCCTGAATTAAATAAGGAAATTGAAGGATTTTCTACAGCACAGGAAGTGCCACAGCATCTAAGCGATGTAATTTCAATTATTTATAGAGTGTTTACAGAAAATTTCATCACGGATGATGAAAACTCGCCAAATAAATAAATTTTGAAAGTCCGGCATGGAAGCTACTTTCGACTTTTTATTTGACAGAGAAAAATAGTAAGCATATTTTGCAAGTAAATAAACTCATTAGCAAAGTTTATTTATTTCTATAACCAAAGGATTTGGTTAGAAATATAAATCACAATTTATATTAATTTTTAGACAGGAAGTCGTAATTATGCTAAAAGAAATTTACACTGCTGCTTTGGGTATGCATCCACAGCAGACACGATTAGAAGTAATCGCAAATAACATAGCTAACGCTAGCGCTTCAGGATTTAAAAGAGCATCAGTATTTGAGAGAAACTTAATTGATGCTAAAGCTAATTTCTATAATGTGCAGGGCGATTTAGAGCAAAATGACCCACCTGTAGGAATGTATATTGATTTTTCTCAAGGTACATTTCATAAAACTGATAATCCTCTCGATTTAGCAATCGATTCCTCAAATGGTTTTTTTATTGTACAAGACGAAGATCTTAATAAAACACTTACCCGCTCAGGTAATTTTAAATTATCACAATATGGATATATAGAGACTCCGGAAGGGAAAAAATTATTAGGAGACAACTTGCGACCAATAAAAATAACTGATGATTACCAAAATTCTCGTCAAATATCTCAGAATCTCGATGCAGTTAATCTAAAAATTAATCCAAATGGTGAAGTATTAGTAAATGATAGATTAGCTGGATATATTCAAATTGCTGATGTCAAAAATCTTGATTCTCTTCAGCAAATATCAACTAATGATTTCATTATTAGAGATAATACTGAACTAGAATATCGTTCCCATGATACTACAGCTATAAAACAAGGTTGGCTAGAAGGATCAAATGTAGATATAGTATCAGAAATGGTACAAATGATTGAGCTACAAAGACTTTTCGAATTAGGAAGCAAAGTAATTCAAACTAATGATACTACATTAGAGAAAAGCATAAGTATGGGAAGATATTAATAAATAAATACAAGTAATAAAGAATAATAAATAAAGGCGAAAAAAATGGACAAAACGTTAAGAACAGCTTCTACCGGGCTTACAGCTCAGCAAAGATACGTAGAAATAATATCTCATAATATTGCAAATGTGAATACTTCAGGTTTCAAAAAAGTACGTCCAGAATTTCAAGATTTATTATATGAAACTCTTCGTCCATCTGGAGCAAATAGATATTCTAATGTAGAACCGCTCAACGAAGTTCAAATTGGTTCAGGTACTGAGCTTACAGCTACTACAAAAATCTTCTCTCAAGGAGATTTGCAAGGTACAAATAATAAATTTGATTTAGGAATTAATGGAGAAGGATTCTTCCAAATTCGTAAACCTGATAATTCAATAGCATATACTCGCGATGGATCATTCCATTTAGATAAAAATGGTCAAATAGTTACTTCACAAGGATATCAATTAGAACCCGGCTTTGTAGTACCTCAAGATGCAGTTGATTTCCAAATCACCCGAGATGGACAAGTAAGCATTATTTTAGCTGATAGAGTAACTGAACAAACTTTAGGGCAAATAGAGCTTGCAAGATTTATTAACCCAGCCGGACTTCATTCTATGGGCGACAACCTCTATGGAGAGACTCCAGCTTCAGGAATAGCTTTATCAGAAATCCCAGGTATGAATAATACCGGAGAAGTAATCCAAAACCATTTGGAAGCATCAAATGTTAATATTGTAGATGAAATGGTGAATATGATCACTGCTCAAAGAGCTTATGAATTAAATTCTAAATCTGTAAATACTGCTGATACAATTTTAGGAACTGCAGTAAATTTAAAACGTTAATAACACATAGACTAAATTAAATAGCAAAATGAAAACATCGATTAAAACATATATTTTTATTTTAACCTTGATTTTATCAACACAATTTTCATTAGCAGAATCAAATTTCTCCGGAGATAGGTTAAATAATGCTTTAGTTAATTATATTAATAAATTAATTAATCAGGAGAATAATAAAGATATTGAAGTAATACTTGGGAAAAAAATTCAAGATTATCACTTTAGTCAAGATGATATTCAAGCAAAATTCGATGTAAACCCAAAATTATTACGTGGTAGTACTTTCATTGCAATTGAATTTTTTAAAAATGATGTTTTAGTTAAAAGAGATGAATATCCGGTAAGAATAAAACAATATGCACTTGTACCGATAGCTAATCGCATAATCAAACGAAACGAAGAAATTAATGAAAACGATATTTCATTCGAAAAAAGAGATATTTCAATTTATCAAAATGGTGAAATATTAGATATTAATGATATAATTGGAAATATTGCTAATCAAAATATTTCAAAAAATACCATTATTAGCTCAAATAATATTAAACAAGCATTACAAATTGGTATATCGAGAGGAGATATAGTTAATGTAATTTCTCGTTCAGGTGCAGTAGCAGTAAGCGTAAAAGGAACTGCTCTAAATGATGCAGAATTAGGGAAACAAATCAGAGTGAAATGTGATAGTAGCAAAAGTAGGTCTCCACATGTCATAATAGGAATAGTTGAAAGCCCCGGAATAGTTGCTATTAATAATTAAATATTAAAAATTAAGAATAATAAATAAAAATAAAACAATGAAAAATAGATCAAATATAATAATTACAACTGCTTGTATTTTAATATTAGGTTTCTTACCTTCTTATGGACAATTTCAGCAAAATACAGCTAGATCTCTATTCTCTGATGTAAAGGCATATAGAGAAGGCGACGCTATCAGCATTTTAATAACAGAATCCTTAGATGCTAATAATTCAGCAGATGCTTTGGAAAGCAGAGGTACAGACCTTAGTGCTAGCGTCGGAGCAGGTGCTGGTGGTTCAAGTTTTGGTGCAAATGCCGAATTAGGTACAAAAAATAATTTTTCAGGTAGAGGTTCAAATTCAAGAAGCGAATCAATTAGAAGCAAATTAAGCGCTAGAATTGTAGAAGTTGATGACAATGGTAATTTAAGTATTGAAGGTACTAGAACAACTAAAATTAATGGAGAGACTCAGACAATCACAATCAAAGGATTTGTACGACCAGTTGATATTTTACCAAATAACTCAGTATATTCATATAATATATTAGATCTATCGTTAATCATTGAGGGCGACGGAAATGTATCGAAAACTCAAGAACCTGGCTTAATTACTAAATTCCTAAGATTATTGTTCTAATATAAAAGTATATTATTTTTTATAAAAAATAAATAAAAGAATGAAAACCAAATTAAGAAATATATTGATACTATTTGTACTATCTTTTAGCACTATATATATTGCACAAGCAGCAAGAATTAAAGATGTAGCTGCTGTGAATGGTACGAGTTCTACCCAAGTTATTGGATATGGTCTAGTTACAGGATTAAATAACCAAGGTGATAATCAAGCAACTTCTTTTACTGTACAATCAGTATCAAATATGCTTAAAAGATTTGGTCTCACTGTGCCTCAACTTAATCCTCGCATTCGGAATGTAGCAGCAGTAATGATTACTGCAGAAATATCTGCATTTGCTAAAAAAGGTACTAAAATAGATGTAAATGTATCTTCTATAGGCGATGCTCGTTCATTGCAGGGCGGAGTACTAATAATGTCTCCTATGTCAACAGCTGATGGACAAATAATTGGTATGGCACAAGGACCACTCTCGGTAGGAGGATATGACTTTGAGTCTTTAGGCTCAAGAATTAGCAAAAATTATGTTACAACCGGTAGAGTACCCGGTGCATTAATTTTAGAAAGAGATGCAATTGTAACTGATAGCATTGTAGAGAATAAAAAGATTAAAATATCATTATATCAACCAGATTTTAATACAGCTAGAAATGTTGCAGGTGCAGTCAATGGTGCTGCTCTCGGAACTGCAGTTATTTTAGATGCAGCGACAGTCGAAGTAGAGCTTCCGACTGATAATCAGCACGAAAATATGCAATCAATTGCAGATATTCAATCATTGCAGATTGCTGTAGACGCACCAGCAAGAGTAGTAATAAATGAAAGAACAGGTACTATCGTAATGGGTGGTAATGTAGAAGTATTGCCATCAGTTATAGGTCATGGAAATTTAGAGGTTACTATCCAAAGACAAGTTGTAATTCCTCAGCCAGCTCCATTTACTATACGACCACCACGTCCAGTAGAAACAGCAGATATTACTGCTGAGGAAGAAAGAAATACACTTAATCCTCTTACAATTGCTACTGGATCTACTGTACAAAATATTGTAGAAGCATTAAATGCACTAAAAGTATCATCAAGAGATTTAATTTCTATATTCCAAGCACTTAAGACTTCCGGAGCCTTACAAGCTGAATTAATTATCCAATAAAATTTAATTTATAGAAAATAATATATTTGATAAAAATGGAAATCCCTAATTTAATAGATAATTCGACACTTAATAATGAATTGTTAAATTCAAAATTCAATTCGCTTAAGACTACTAAAGCAAATAGTGGCAAAAATCTAAGCGAAACCGAAAGACAAGAATTAGCTAAAGCAGCTCGAGGTTTTGAAGCAATATTCCTTAATATGATGCTAAAAGAAATGAAATTAGGGGAGTTTAATGATTCAAGTGAAGGCGACTCAGGGTTCGGCGCTGATACTTTGCGTGGATACACTTATTTGCAATTATCAGACCAAATGGCAAACTCAGGAGAAGGTATTGGAATAGCCCAAATGATTTATTCACAATTAAGTGGAGGTGATAAATTAGCACCACTTACTCAAATTAAACCTAATACATCTTTAATTGAGCAATTAAAAAGTATTTCTACAAATAAAAATGATTCTGTTATCAAAAATAAAAAAAGCTCAATATTAGATGAAATAGGGATTCTAAATAACACAAAAACGCAACCTAAAAATGAAAGTAATGATACTAAAGTTTCTGGGAATTTCTTTAATCGAGTGCAAAATAGATTAGAAAAATATCAAGATATAATATCACAAGCTTCAAATATTTTTAAAGTACCGGAACATTTAATTAAAGGAATCATTACAGCTGAATCAGCTGGGAAAAATGATGCCCGCTCCGGAGTAGGTGCAAAAGGATTAATGCAATTAATGGATGGTACTGCTCGAGATTTAGGTGTAAATAATTCGTATGATCCAACTCAAAATATTATGGGGGGAACCAAGTATATTAAGCAAATGTTGGATAAATTTGGTTCAGTAGAAAAAGCTCTTGCTGCATATAATGCCGGACCAGGAAATGTAAATAAATATGGAGGGATTCCTCCTTTTAAAGAAACCCAAAACTATGTAGTCAGGGTAAAAAAATATGCTGAAATGCATAAAGTTTAATAACATATAATACGTCTATTATATAAATAAAATAATTAATAAAAGAAATAAAATATCAATAAAGGTTAGAAATAGATGAGCGTAAATTTATTAGCTTACTTAAAGCACGAAGAACAATTATTGCAGGAAATTGTAATACTTGCTGAAAAGCAACAAAAAGCATTAGTACAATATGATGCTACTATGCTTGAAGAAATAATATCATATCAAAATGTGATGAACCAGAGTCTAAAAAAAGCAGAAGAGAAAAGAATTACAATGCTTATGAGTTGGCTCTCAATAAATAGAAATGATGCTACAAATCTGAAATTATCATCATTAGAAGATCATTTCCAAAAAGAAGATTTAAAGGAATTAAAAGCCTTAAGAAAAAATATGAAAAGCTTAATAAGTAAATTAAATTCACAAAATAATACTAACCGTGTGCTCACAAATAGAGCAAGAATATCGATAAATGAAATGATTTCACATTTTACTAATGGACGCAACCTCGTGTGCAATGTGAAAATTTAAGAAAATTCCTTTTTTAATTAATTATCTCTGGCAGGACTAAAAAAACACTCCTGCCATTTTTTTATTGTTAATTTTAATCTAACAACAAAATTAATGATTGTCAAAATAATTAAATAGAAATTATATATTTGCGTCTACTTTTTATTTAGAATAGAATTTAATAAATAGATAAAATATATGCAAGATATACAAACAGAATTATTAAAAAATATAGATAATTATGTAAAAGAAAAAAATGTTTCTGATTTTATCTCTAAAGATATTATAGAGCAAAAAAAGAAAGCATTCGAAACATTTAAAAGTATTGGCTTCCCTAATAAAAAAATGGAAGAATGGAGATTTACTGACCTTGAATTTCTTAATGAAATTCCATTTAATATAGCTACTGATTCTTCAATAAACGATAATATAATAAACAAAGCTAATATCGAATCTTTCAGTCTCCATGATAATTTTGAAAATACTATTGTTACAATTAATGGCTATTTCATTCCAGAATTATCAAACATTCCAAATAAAGGCGACAATGATAAAAAAGTCGAAATAATGAGTCTAAAAGAAGCACTTTTGAAGCACCCCGATGACATAGAAAATCACTTCGGTAAATATGTAAATATTAAAAATGATTCATTCAGTGCTTTAAATACAGTCATTGTTGATGATGGTCTTTTTATTAAATTCCCAAAAGATTATAAATCTAAAACGGTTTTTCATATTTTGCATATTATAGATGTTAGAAAAACTGCACTTATGTGCAATAATCGAACTCTTATTATTGCTAAAGAAAATACATCTTGCAAAATAATAGAATCTATACACAATTTAGGCGATTATTCTGGATTGTCTAACTCTGTAACTGAGTTAACTTCAGATGAAAATTCCGACATAGAATATTATAAATTACAAAATGATACAGCTTCATCATATTATATTGGTGCGACAGATGTAAATCTGAAAAATAATTGTAATTTTCATAGCATAAATATTTCGTTAGATGGGAAATTCGTTAAGAATAATTTAAATGTAAATCTCGACGGAGAGAATATCAATGCTAATTTTCATGGATTTTTCTTTGCTACTAAAGATAATTTAATAGATAATCATACATTCGTAAACCACAGTAAACCGAATTCTTTTAGCGAAGAAGTTTATAAAGGAATTATTGATGGAAAAAGTACTGCTGTTTTTAATGGGAAAATCTATGTAGCTCCCGATGCACAGAAGACTAATGCTTATCAATCTAATAAAAATATCCTACTCTCTGAAGATGCCACAATGCACTCGATGCCACAATTAGAAATATGGGCTGATGATGTAAAATGTAGTCATGGTTCCACTACTGGGTATATCGATGACGAATTCCTATTTTACTTGAAATCAAGAGGGATTAGTGAAAGAATCGCAAGAGCAATGCTTTTGAACGCATTCGCATCTGATATTTTTAATAAAATTAAAATTTCGTCTCTTTGCGACAAGGTAAAAAGCTTAACTGCAAAACGACTAAATATCGATGAAAATATTTATTTCTGTAAGCTATAATTAATAATTGCAAATTAGAAAAGTATAACAAATTATTTCATTTTTTTGCTAATTAGTTTGTATAAAACGGAAAAGTTTTATAATTTTGTAAGCCTTATTTAAAGGTTAAAAATTAATGCCCTGTGGTGTAATTGGCAACACGCCTGACTCTGGATCAGGAAAGTTCAGGTTCGAACCCTGACAGGGCAGCAAAATTAAGAGAATTTCCGGAAAATTGGTAGTTCTCTTTTTTAATATTTAGTTCAATTTTCCCTATTTTCTTTTATTCGATAATATTTCATTATAATTTTAATTTTATAAATAAATTATGGCAAGCGAACAAGAAAAAAAATCAATTATAAATTCTATTAAAAACTGGCGAGAAGTTAGAAATAAAAAAGCTGAAGAAAAACAGCCTCAAACTACATCAGAAAAAATAATTTCCTTTGGTAAAACATTAATTGGAGCTATTTTAATTGTAATGATAATTAATGGGCTCTTTTTAGCATCTTTTGTAGTACCTACTGGTTCAATGGAAAATACTGTGATGACTGGAGATTTTCTCTTTGTTAATAAGTTTATTTATGGACCATCTACACCTCAAATTGTACCTTTTTTGAACATTCCTTTGCCATTTTATAAATTCCCAGGAGTGAAAGATCCTGAAGTTGGTGATGTAATAGTATTTATTTATCCCGGCGATAGAGATGAAGTAGAATCTAAAGAATTTCAATATTACTTAAAAAGATGTGTAGCCACAGCTGGCGACACACTTCAAATCATAGGAAATAAAGTTTATGTGAATAATAAAGAATATTATTTACCTGAAAATGGAGTTTATGACCCACGTGTGCCAGATTCACCAGCTGAACAATTATCTACATTCCCTAAAGGCAGAAATTACACACGTAATAATTATGGACCAATTAGGATTCCCAAAAAGGGTGATATTATAAATGTAGATTTATTCAATTTAAAAGAATGGGAATATTTTATTAGAAAAGAAGGGAAAACTGTAGAAGCCTCGAATTTTCAATTACTTATAGATGGCAAACCAACTAATTCTTATAAAGTGGAAAGAGATTATTGCTTTGGTTTAGGTGATAATCGAGATCATAGCTTAGATAGCAGATATTGGGGCTTTATTCCTTATGATAATGTAGTGGGTACTCCGATGATTGTGTATTGGAGCTGGGAATCAAGAGATGAATATTTGAACGAATATTCGTTTATAGAAAAAGTTAAAAGAATACGCTGGAGCCGAATTTTCAATATTATTAGATAATAAATTTAGTTCTTTTTTCATAAATAATTTGGGAATTACAATAATCATTTTTGAATTGTAATTCCCAAATTTTATATAAAGGATGTTTTTTATTTATTAGTTATTTGAGCTTTCTAAAATAATATCAAAGATTCGTTCCATATCATCTGGATTATAAAATTCTATTTCAATTTTTCCGCTTTTATTGTTTTTAGGAACTATTCTTACCTGAGTACCGAAAATATGTCTTAATTTATTTTGTCTATCTTCAATTACTGCTACTAAATCCTCTGGTAATTGTGGTTTTACTTTGGCTTGCTTTGGTAAAGAAGGTGTATCGAGATCAGAGGAAAATCTTCCTTCTTCGATATCGCGTACTAATGCTTCAGTTGCACGTACTGATAATTCTTTGTCGTATATTTCTTTCCAAGCAAGAATCATTTTCTGTGGTGTAGTGAGCGATAAAATTACTTTTGCATGCCCAATAGAAATTTCTCTATTTCTCAAAGAATCCTGTATTCTCTGAGGCAATCTTAATAATCTCAAAGAGTTAGTAATAGTTGAACGCTCTTTCCCAACCCTTTGAGCTACTTCTTCTTGAGTAATTTTGCATTCTTCAATTAATTGCTGGTATGCTTCTGCCACTTCCATTGCATTTAAATCAGAACGCTGCACATTTTCTATCAAAGCAAAAGCCATTTTCTGATAATCAGAATCAGCTTCTATTATATGCGCAGGGACTAATTCTAATCCTGCTAATTTAGAAGCTCTTACACGTCTTTCCCCAGAAATTAAAATATATCCATCTGGTGCAATACTTACGGTAATTGGTTGAATAATTCCATTTTCAATAATAGAATTTTTTAAATCTTCTAATTCTTGTTCATCGAAACCTTTTCGCGGTTGGTAAGGATTAAAATGTATTTCATCTATACGAATCATAGGAGTTTTCATAGAATTTTCATTAGAAATAGATTGACTATTATCTTTAGGAACGAATTTCACTCCCTCGTCAGAAACTTCTACATTTGTAGGTAATAATGCACCTAAGCCTTTTCCTAAGCCTTTTTGTTGCTTCTTTGCCATTGAATATTTTTGTAATTTTCAATTAATATTTAAAATGTAATTAGCAAAATTACTAATTTTTTTCGATAATTTTAAATAATATTATAAATAAATACTAATTATATGAAATATTTTAATTTATTTTGAAAATATACGTCTAAATAATTAAATTATAATAAAATTAATATTTTTTTTAGTAAATTGCTTTTTCATTATTTGCTTAAAAATATAGTGATATAAACTAAATAATAAAACAAATGAAAGTACATTCCATACATTTTGACATTGACCAAATATTCTTTACTAATTTAGAAAATACTCCAAATGGACTATTTCTAAATTATATTAATTCTATTAGTAGTAATGATTTATCTCCAATCGATTTGGAAAATATAAATAATTATCCTCAAATTACTGATGAATTAATAAGAATTTGCCTCGAAGCTGGCGATGCCGATTCTATTGCAATTACATTACCTACAGAAAGTGTCTTGCTTAGCTATATCCCAGGAGATATTAATATGGAATCTTCGCAAATAAAGCAAATGATAGAATTAGAAATTAATAATTCATTTCCGGAAAATTCAATTGATGATTTTACAATAATTCTTTACGATTTTGCCGAAAAAATGGACGGTAATAAAATGATGATTGCTGCAATTATTCCTAATATTTTTCTTAGAAATATTAATAATATTTTAGCTCCAGTCGGATTACCTATAAGCAAAATAAATATAAGTCAATTTGCAAATAATAATTCTTTGCTCTATAATTACCCTGAACAAAAAGAAAAAGCAGTTGCATTATTAAACTTCGAGAAAGAATATATTGACTTAACTGTAATGAAATATGGAAAACCAATTTATTTATCAAAAATTTATTACGACTCAACAGAAGAAATAGCAACAATTCTCGAGGATGAATTTAATATCATAATGACAAATTACGTAGATTATGTAGAAACAGCCTTCTTATGCGGAAAATATTTAACTGCTGATATTTTACAACGAGGTGAAGCAAAATTAGCAGAATTCCTTATGACTGGGGTAAGGTTAAATACTTTCAAAATGATTCGCACTAATTTAGAACAAAGGGAAAAAGATTATTGTGCTCGCACTGCACATATTTATTCATCTTCTATTGGAGCAATTTTGCCTAATATTGGGAATGAATCAGTTTTTAAATATTAATATTTATGAGAATTATTTCTGGGAACTTAGGGGGTAGGAAATTTAATGGCAAAATACCTCCCGGAGTACGTCCTACAAGTGATATAGCACGAGGAAGCGTATTTAACAAATTACAAAATATTATTGATTTTGATGGTGCAATCATTGCTGATATTTGCGCCGGAACCGGCTCAATGGGCATTGAGTGTATTAGTAGAGGAGCAAAATTTTGTGCATTTGTTGATAGTTCTAGAAAATCTTGTGATTATATTAAGCAAGCTCTCGATAATTTCAATATTCCCAAAGATACCTATACAATAATTAATAAAAAATCCGATAAATTTTCAGAATATTTCAATGTAAATTTCCCAAAATTAAAATTTGATATAATTATTTCTGATCCTCCATACATCGAAAATGTTATAAATACTCTGTTAGATGATATTCTTAAATATGAATTATTAAATAAAAATGGGATAATTGTCGTCGAATATTCATCGAATCGCGACTTAATTATTCCAGAAGCAATGGAATTAATTGACAATAAAATCTTTGGAGAAACAAAATTATCATATATTCAAATAAAATAATCACTTTCTAAATCACACTGAATTAAAATGAAATTAATTGTATCAATTGGCGATATTAATGGGATAGGCTTAGAGATTTTTCTAAAAGCTGTAAATCAAGTATTTAGTGAAAATCTAAATATTGATTTTACTCTTTCAGGAAATAAAAAATCAATTAATGAATATATTTCTCTAATAAAAGACAAATTGAATTTCAATTGTTTTGTCGAAAACGATATTCATATCAATAACCACAAAATCGAAATTAAAGAAATTGATACATATTCCCCAATATATTTTGGGAAAATCAGTCCAATCGCTGGGAAATTAGCTGGAGAATCTATTGAATTATCAGCAAAAGAAGTCCTAAATGGTAATTATGATGCAATTCTTACTTTACCAATAAATAAAGATGCTTTTAATTTGGCAAATAATAATTTCCCCGGTCATACTGAATTTTTAGCATCTATATGTAATGTTGATTCCCCATTAATGATATTATGCTCGCAGGGAATAAATGTAGCATTAGTTACTATTCATGAAGCAATTAAGAATGTTCCGAATTTAATTACAACTGATATTCTGAATATTAGATTTCAACAATTTTTTAATTCATTGGTGCAGGATTTTGCTTATGCTGCTCCTAAAATTGCAGTTTTATCGCTCAATCCTCACGCAGGAGAAAATGGTAAATTTGGGAGCGAAGAGCTTGATACTATTATTCCAGCTATTAAGAACTCCTATCTTAAAGATCATTTATTCGGACCTTTCCCAGCAGACGGATTTTTCGCTCATGGTAGTTATAAAAATTATTCTGGGGTTCTTGCCATGTATCACGATCAAGGATTAATACCACTTAAATTATTAGCAGATGGAGGAGGAGTAAATTTTACAGCAAATTTACCAATTGTTCGCACTTCACCAGATCACGGTACAGCTTTTGAAATTAGTGGTCAAGGAGTAGCAGATCATAAAAGCACTTATGAAGCAATTATTTTAGCTAAAGAAATATTTATGAAACGAAAAAAAACATAACAAATATTTAGGTTTTATACTAATATTTCTAAAAGTACTTTTAATTTGCAACAAGCATAAAATAATATTACATAAAAATAATTTATTAAAAAGGTGGTTCTTCTCCTATTTCATCATATTCTTCAAATTGATCTAATTCTTTAAAATTATTATTTTGATTAGGACTATTTGAAGAATCGTAACTTTCCGGCATATATGATAAATTTTCAAAGCGAGCATAGTCCTTTAAGAAGGCTAACCGTATAGTTCCAATTGCTCCATTACGTTGCTTTCCGATGATTATTTCAGCAGTGCCTTCAGTAGGAGAATTGTCTTCAGGATAAAATTCTTTTTTATAAACTTCTGGTCTATTAATAAACATAACGACATCAGCATCTTGCTCTATAGAACCGGATTCCCTTAAATCAGACAACATAGGAGTTTTATCAGTTCTACTTTCTACAGCTCTATTTAGCTGCGCCATAGCTATCACAGGAATATTTAATTCTTTAGCCATTTCCTTGAGCGAGCGAGAAATAATTGATATTTCGCGTTCCCTACTTTCAGCTTTCACGTGTATAAGTTGCAAATAATCAATCATTACTAATTCAATTTTTTGCTCAGATTTTAGTCTTCTGCATTTAGCTTTTAATTCTACTAAATTAAGAGCTGGACTGTCATCAATGTAGAGTGGTATTTCTGCTAATTTCCCAAGTTCTGCTACTATCTTAGGCATTTCGCTATCTTTGATATTTGCAGTACGGATCTGCTGTTGATTAATTTTCGTTTCAGCACTAAGCAACCTAAATAGCAATTGGTCTGCCGCCATTTCTACAGAAAAATAAGCAACAGGTTTTTTATAAGTCAAAGCAACATTACGCGCAATTGACAAGGAAAGAGCTGTTTTGCCCATTGATGGTCTTGCAGCTATAATAATTAAATCAGACTTCTGGAAACCGCCTAAAATTTTATCTAATAAAAAATAGCCCGAAGGTACTCCCGACATTCCAGTTCCTTCTTTTAACGCATTAATTGTCTGCAGAGCATTATGAGCTAATGAATTCATATTATGATATGAATTAATAAATCTTTTTTCAGCTAATTTAAAGATTTCTTGCTCGGCTCTATCAATTTCATCTAAAGCATCTACTCCCTCGTCATAACAATTTTCTAGGATCTGCCCAGCAGTCAAAATTAAATTTCTTTTTAGAAATCGCTCTACAATTATTCTAATATGGAAATCTACATTTGCAGCTGTAGGAGTAGCATTCATTAGATCAGCTAAATAATTTGCACCATTTATTTTCTCATAAATGTCTCTTTTTTTAAGCTCATCAGATAAAGTGATTACATCTATATTGATTTGTCTGTCGTACATATCTAATATAGTATCAAATGTAAGTTTATTCGCTTCGTTATAAAAGCTGTTTGTCTCTAAAATTGCAGCAGCTTTAGAAATAGCAGATCTATCCAAAAGCATAGCACCTAATACTGCAGATTCAGCTTCAGCAGAATATGGTGGTATCCTTGCTCCTATTATCTCGTTAATTGACTTTACTTTTGCACTTTTTCTTGATGATTTGCTTTCCATTATATATATTTATTTATAAATAAATTGAAAAATAGATTTATAATTAATAATTAATATATTACTACGCGTTTTTGTTTTACTAATTTTGAACCTATACGAGCTTGAATTACGTAATCTCCTCTTGGCATAAGTTTGCCTTTAGAATCTCTTAAATTCCATGTGAGAGTATAGTTTCCTGGTTGTTGATAGCCCTTAAACATTGTTTGGAGTACAATTGCTTGAATTGAATACACTACAACCTCAACATCAGTAGCAGCATCTACATTATATTTAAATACTGGCGATACATCTTCAGTTAGCCCAAGTAATCTACCAATAGTGCTTAAACTGATTTGCATTGTACCTGGTCCCGGCAAGGTGCGCACGCCCGGCACATAGAATGCTTGCTTAATTCCATATTCATAATTTGCTACATCTACCGCAAGAGGTTTGTATGATGATTGAGGTATCATCGCAAGATTTTTCATAGCTACAGACCACTCAGTGTTAGCTATAGATTCTAAAAATGCTGATTCTTTCGATGCTTCTAATAGCTCTAAATTAAACCTAGTGCTTTGAGTAATTTTCGTTCTCATAGCGCTATAATACATGCTATCTTGTTCCGGAGAATAAATTATACTTTCCTTAGCTCCTGGTAGTAGAACTTTATTTTCATTTTGGTTGATTTTAATTTCCTCACCTTTTAGCTTTTGTAAATCTGTTCTTTTATCTTGCTGAATAATTATTGATTTCGAAGAATCAATTTGTGATTTATATTGAGCTTGCAGGCTAAAATATGAAAATATAATCCCTGTAATTACTATGAAGACTCTAATAATGTTAATTTTATATAGCATCGAAAATATAATATAATGATTATTATTCAAGAAATTAATATTTTACTAATACGAATTAAAAATTAAAATGTAATTAACATACTCGCATTTTAATTCAATTCTTATAAATTAAAACGAATATGAGAATTTAAAGTGTATTAGAAAAATTTTAAATTTGTAAAATTTCTAAACTACTAAATTACTAAAATTAATACTTACATTTGCATTCAAGCATTATTTTTTATTTCTATTTTCAATTTCACTAAGTATAATTAAAAATTTTTATTATTTTTGAAATTCGATATTTTTAATAATGAATTTAAAGCATTAATATTATTAAATAGAAAAAAACAAATAGATTCTTATGCAATTAAAATATATTGGTACTATAACCTCCATTAAAGGTTTAGATGGCTCAATGATTCTCTCTGATATTGACACAGGAATAAAAGAAATTGAACCAAATACAGAAGTATATATTGGATTCTCTGAAAATTTCACATCTAAATATTCTGTGCGGAGTTTTCATAAACTCGGATTTCATTCAATGATAAGCTTAAATGAAATTAGTAATCCGGAAGATGCTGAGAAACTAAAAGAAGCTGGAATTTTCATTAGTAAAATTGAACTTAATAAAAGTCAAATCAATGTACTAAAAGATGAATTAATTGGAGTAAAAGTTTATAATATTGATAATAATGAATACTTGGGAGAAATAACTGATATCTGGGATTTGCCTTCTGGTGAGGTTTGGATTGTATCAGGAGCAAAAGATGAATATACAATACCAGCTGTCGATGAATTTATTAAATCTTATGATAAGAGAAAGAAAACTATAAAAGTAAAGCTGATAGAAGGATTAAAAAATCTAAATTCTAATGATGAATAAATTCAAATTAAATTTTAGAAAAAATGGGAAACGATATGAAAGATAAATCAGAAAATGAGTTAATACGAATTGATGTGATTACAGGATTTCCAGACTCTTTTTTATCAATATTAAATACGAGCATAATAAAAATTGCACAAGAAAAAGGTAAAGTATCAATTCATTTACATAATCTTCATAATTATGCTACTGATAAATTTAAACATATCGATGACACTCCATTCGGAGGTGGAGCTGGTATGCTAATTAAATGCGAACCAGTTTTCAATTGCATTGAAGAGCTTCTATCACAAAGACAATATAATGAAATTATATATATGACTGCTGATGGAATCCCACTAAAGCAATCGCATTGCAATGAATTATCACTTGCACAAAACATTATTATTTTATGTGGACATTTCAAAGGCATAGACCAGAGAATTAGAGATTATTTCATTACAAAAGAAATTTCAATTGGCGATTATGTCCTAAGCGGTGGAGAATTGCCTGCACTTGTTTTAATAGATTCAATTGTAAGGTTAATCCCCGGTGTGATCGGAGATATTGAAAGCGGTCTTGATGATTCATTTATGGACGGAATCCTTGAACCACCTTTTTACACTAAGCCTGCGGATTTTCGAGGAATGAAAGTACCAGAAGTATTAACTTCCGGAAATCATAAAGAAATAAAAAAATGGAGAGAAGAGCAATCATTAAATAAAACAAAATTACGCAGACCTGATTTATTAGAAGGTATTAATGAATTGTAAAAATTTTAATTAATAATTATAGATAATGAAAAATATTTTTGAAATTATTGAAAAAGAAATTGAAATAATTGACTCTGGATATAATTCTGGACAATATAATATGGATTTCGATGTGGAGAGATTAGAACAATTTAAATCTAAATCAGCACCTGCAATGTTTAGATTATACGGATGGAAGCCTTGGGCTGTATCATTAGGTTTTAATCAAAAAGAATCCGATATAGATGCAAATAAATGCAAGGAAAAAAATATAGAAATAGTTCGCCGGCCCACCGGTGGAAGAGCAGTTCTTCATGCTGAAGAAATTACGTATTCAGTAGTTTGTCCTATCCCAGATGAATTTTCACCACACGATATTTATAGAGATATTCATATTTTATTATTAAAAGGTCTTAAAAAATTAAATATTCCAGATTTAGATTTTTCTAAATCACAACCCGATTTTAGACAATTATATAATAAAGAGATACGCTCTATTTCTTGCTTTGCAAGCTCTGCACGCTGGGAAATTGAATCGCAAGGTAAAAAAGTTGTTGGTTCTGCTCAAAGAATTTTTGGTAATACTTTACTTCAGCATGGTTCTATTTTGCTTAATCATGGCTATAATGTCTTAGCTGATATAATTAATACTGATGATGAAACTAATAGAAAAGCTCTAAGAGAATGGACTTTAGAGCATAGCATTTCCGCTTCTGAAGCTACAGGAAGAACTATTACTTATGACGAAGCATCAAAGGCAATTCTAAGTTGCTTTTAAGCACAAATTATTATTTCTAATTAGCCAATGAAGCAGTTTCATTTGTATTTTTGTTCTTAGATTTTTTATCTGGACTTCCCATAATTCGAGAAAGGAAACTCAAATCCGGAATTTTCTCTAATATTAATTTTATTAGCACCATTAAAGGTACTGACAACAACATTCCAATAATCCCCCACAATTGTCCCCAGAAGACTAAACCGACTAATACTGTAACGGTATTTATTTTCAGTTGCTTACCCATAAATTTAGGTTCTAAAATGTTTCCAACTATAAATTGCACTCCAATTAATGCTGATGCCATAATTATAATTGGACTCCAAGTATCAAATTGCAACATAGCAAGCAGTATCGGAGGGATAGATGCTAAAATCGAACCTATAGTTGGAATAAAATGTAATAATAGCATTAAAAAGCCCCAGAAAAGCGCGAATTTAATACCAAAAAAGGTGCAAATTAAAAATACTAAAGTACCTAACACTAAATTTACTAAGAATTTTGAAAGCATATAATTGACTATTGCCTTCTGAATTGTCTCATAATTTGATAAAAAAGTATCGCCATTTTTACCACCTACAAATCTTATATAATCTCTATACCTAGGAATCCCTGCAAGCAATAAGAAATAATATAGAGCAAACATAATAAAATCTGAAGTAAATGAAGTTAAATTAGAGGCTAATTTCCCAGCGTATGATGTAATAGTACCATAGTCTAAAGTACCAATAATTTTATCAAAGAAATTATTGCTTCTAAAGTTACTACCTGTAATTTGATTATAAACTTTTACTATTGAAGTTAATTTTTCATTAAATTTTTCGGTCAAATAAGGGAGTTCCACTGTAATATCAGATACAGTATTATACACTACACTAGAGACTAAATACACGCCACCAATAGTAAGCACATATACAAAGGGCAGTATTATTGCAATAGGTACGCGTATTTTTCTCAAATACGAGATAATTGGTTGGAAAATCAATGCAAATATTATCGCTAAGAACAATGGTATTAGTACCTTGGATAAGACTCCCATTAATATAACTATTACAATCAATAAAAAAATTAATAATATGTTCTTAATTGTTCTTAAGTTTTCTTCCATTGCATGACTCTACTAATTATTACATTAATGTAAATTTAATTTAAATACGCAAAACTCAAAATATTATTTCAAAAAATGTATTTATAAAGCACATATAAATTATTCTGAAAATATTTGTTTTATTAGAAAAAATATATTAATTTTAAATATATTTTTTGAAAAAATTAATAATTTTTTATATAAGAAAGGTGCAGTATGAAAAGATTTTTATTATTTTTAATAACATCAGCAATTTTGTTATCAAATTTCCAACAATCTAAATCACAAAATTTAAGCTTAAATTATGCCTTTGGAACGAAAGCAAATTATTTTGAATCTGTTTTAGATTTGTATAAATTTGATAAATATGGCAGGAACCTGCTTCTTGCTGTTTATAATTTCAATGCTCCGGGAAATAAATCTATGTCTAATGCATTTTTTGAATATTCCAGATATGTTACTTTACCTATTTTAAATAATAAAATCGAAGCTACTTTGCAATATAGCGATGCTTTTGGTATAGGATATGCAAATGGTCAGACTTGGATGGCAGGATTTAGCTACCCAATTCCAATTAAAAATTTTACTCTTAATACTGACATTTTATTAAAAAAGTCATATAATCACGATTTTGGAATAAAATTCAGATTTGCATGGTGGGAGAGATATTTAAATGATAAACTTTGTTTTGCAGGATATTTTGATATTTGGACTACAGAAAAATATAATATTTTCAATGAAAGAGATGGTTTAAAATTAGTATATCACACAGAACCAGCCCTCTGGTATTATGTGTGGGATAAATT
>CALLXS010000098.1 GCA_937875295.1 uncultured bacterium
CATCAAGGCTGTTAACGTATTTATAGAAGACGGTGTGGTTCAGTCATCTGAGGAAAAAGTAAAAAGGATTATCGAAAATTCCTCTGGACCGACGCTGCAATCTTCCGGTTCATGATTTTAAAACTGCTTTTTCTGTTGGGAAAAGCAGTTTTATTTGTTTACATTCACAATTCTCATAATGCAATAATAATATATATAGTATCACTTTTTTCATTAAAGCGGCCGAAAGACAGAACAATATAGCAATCTGACTAAATCGGTATATTGAAAAATCTTTGATTTTATTATAACTTATTAACCCTTAATAGAAATGAATTTAAGAACAATTTTAAAAAAAATTAAACCCATAAAGTATTATTTTACAGGAAGAATATTTTACAATGACAAACGCTTTTTAGATGTGCAAGATAATGTAAAGATAGAATCGGAGAAAAGACCCTTTCGTTCGGAAATTATTAATTTTCTTTTATCTCTAAAAAATGAAAAAACAACTTATTTAGAAATTGGAGTAAGAAATCCAAGTCATAATTTTGATCATATTAAAGCAGACTTTAAACATAGTGTTGATCCCGGAAAAGAATATAAATTAAATCCCGTCGAATTTAAAATGACAAGTGATGAATTTTTTGCAAAGTTAGATGCTAATGAAATATTAACAAATGAAATTAAATTCGATGTAATTTTTATTGATGGATTACACTATGCAGAGCAAGTTGATAGAGATATTCAAAATTCATTAAAATATATTAAAAATGATGGCTTTATTGTTTTACATGACTGCAACCCTCCATCTGAATGGCATGCAATTGAGACTTACGATTACCGAGTAACTCCTGCTTTAAACAATTGGAATGGAACGACTTGGAAGGCTTTTGTCAAATGGCGTAGTAATCCAGAAATAAATTCATGCTGCATTGATACTGATTGGGGAGTTGGGGTTTTATCCAAAGAACAATTAATTGGTGATGCTGTAAAACCAAGTAATCCGTTTTATGAGTATTTAGTTTTTGAAAAAAATAAAAAAGAAATTCTCAATTTAATTTCATTTGAAGAATTTAAGAGAAGATTACTAAAAAAATAAATATTAATAAAATAATTGTTGAGGAATTTATAAAAAAAACAACCGTAAGGTTATCCTACGGTTGTTATTTATTTTGTTTTATATCAATAAATAATATAATTATCTATTAATAATCCATTCCGCCCATTCCTGGCATACCACCTGGCATTGCAGGCATTGCAGGTTCTTTAGATGGCTTATCAACAATTGTAACTTCAGTTGTTAATAATAAACCTGATACAGATGCAGCATTTTCTAAAGCTACTCTACTTACTTTAGTAGGATCAATTACGCCAGCAGCGAATAGATCTTCGTATTTTTCGTTATAAGCATTAAATCCGTATGCGCCTGAGTTTTCTTTAATTTTATTTACTATTACAGATGCTTCTAAACCAGCATTAGCAATAATTTGGCGAATTGGTTCTTCGATTGCTTTGCGAATAATATTTATTCCTATTAATTGATCGTCATTTTCTGCTTTTAGACCTTCTAATTCTTTAATTGATCTTAAATATGCAACACCGCCCCCAGGAACTATTCCTTCTTCTACAGCAGCTCTTGTAGCGTGAAGTGCATCTTCTACTCTTGCTTTCTTTTCTTTCATTTCAACTTCAGTAGAAGCACCAATTTTTAATACAGCTACGCCACCACTTAATTTAGCAAGACGTTCTTGTAATTTTTCTCTGTCATAGTCTGAAGAAGTTTTATCGATTTGAATTTTTATTTCATTAATTCTCTTCTTAATATCATCTGAAGAGCCAGCACCTTCTACAATTGTAGTATTGTCTTTATCAATAGTAACTGTTTTAGCAGTTCCTAAATATCCAACAGAAGCATTATCTAGTTTAAATCCTTTTTCTTCGCTAATTACTGTTGCATTAGTTAATACTGCTATATCATCTAACATTGCTTTACGTCTATCACCGAATCCAGGTGCTTTTACTGCAGCAACACGAAGAGTACCGCGTAATTTATTTACAACTAAAGTAGCAAGAGCTTCGCCCTCGAGATCTTCAGAAATAATTAATAAAGAACGTCCACTTTGTGAAACTTTTTCTAAAATTGGTAATAAATCTTTGATAGCAGAGATTTTTTTATCATGAATCAAAATATATGGATTTTCTAAAATTGCACTCATTGATTCTGTATCAGTAACGAAATATGGTGATAAATATCCTCTATCGAACTGCATACCTTCTACTACTTCCATTTCTGTATCTGTGCTTTTTGCTTCTTCTACAGTAATCACGCCGTCTTTGCCAACTTTTTCCATAGCTTCAGCGATTAAAGTACCGATAGTAGAATCATTATTTGCTGAAATTGTGCCGACTTGTGCTATTTCTTTTTTACCTTCTACTTCGCGACTTAATTCTTTTAAACCTTTTGTAACAGCAGCAACAGCAATGTCAATACCGCGTTTTAAGTCCATTGGATTAGCTCCAGCTGTAACGTTTTTCAATCCTTCGCGATAAATAGCTTGTGCTAGTACTGTTGCTGTAGTAGTACCATCGCCAGCTACATCACTTGTTTTGCTAGCAACTTCGCGTACCATAGCAGCACCCATATTTTCAATCGGGTCTTCTAATTCAATTTCTTTTGCAACAGTTACACCGTCTTTAGTAATTGTAGGAGCACCGAATTTTTTATCGATGATAACATTTCTTCCTTTAGGTCCTAAAGTAGCTTTTACAGCATCTGCTAATTGATCAACGCCTTTTTTTAGTGTGGCGCGTGCTTCAGTATTAAATATAATTGTTTTTGCACTCATTTTATTTTTATCTCCATTTATTTGTTGTTAATTTTTTACTTTTATTAAATTTTTATTTTTATTTTACAATTGCGAAAATATCAGATTCTCTCATCATTAGGAATTCTTCGCCTTCGATTGTGATTTCTGTACCTGAGTATTTTCCATAAATTACATTATCACCTACTTTAACTTGAAGCGGAGTTATTTTTCCATCGTCATTTAATTTACCATTGCCAATAGCTACGATTGTGCCTTGCATTGGTTTTTCCTTAGCTGTATCAGGAATGATTATTCCGCCTTTTGTTACTTCGTCTGGGGCAGATGATTTTACGATTACTCTGTCATATAATGGGGTTAAATTCATTATTTTATCCTTATAATATTGATTTAAAAATATAAATTATTTATTTTAGTTATTTGTCTTTATCTAAAAAAATATTAGCACTCATAAAATACGAGTGCTAATAAAAACGAACATTAAAATATATTATTTTACTATTGTGAATTTTTTAGTAAAAATTTATCCATTAAGGTTAATAATTATACAGTAAATTCCGGAGTTAAAATTATTAAAATTAATAAATACTTTTATTTTATTTTTTAGCATAATTTTACCTCTCAATAATTATCTTTTGGACTTTAGTTCCATTATTATCTGTTAAAGATAAGAAATATAATCCAGATGGTAAATTACTAGAATATAAATCAATTGTGTGCGTGCCTATATTGTAAAACTGGTCTGTAAGAGTAGAAATTTCTTTCCCTCTTTCATCAGTAAGAACTATCTTTATATTTGATTCTTTCTCTACAGTTAGATTAATAGGAGTATTGCTTTTTATAGGAGTTGGAAAAGTAAGATAGTTTAATTGCGAATTGTTATTTACAGAGCTTCCATCAGAAAATGAATATTTAGATATAAAAAAAGAGTTTGTAATAATAAATTCATTCTGATATTTAGATAAATTCAAGCCCGTAGTTTGCCCATTTAGAACTGACACTACTTTCTTTCCATCGGATACTCTTATGAAAAATACATCACGGTGTGTATCATAGTTACTATGCGAAACAATATATTTTAAATCTGAAGTTAATATAATAAAACGGCTATTTAACTGTAAATTTGTTTTTACATTTTTGATTTGTTGTTTTGTTTCATAGTTGCAAATTAAATAAGAATTTGTTTTGTTAAATTCTTTTATGAAATTAAAATAATGCTTTCCATCTTTAGTAAAAGCAATTGTCAAACCTGCAGAATTAGAACCGAAAGAATAAATACTATCTAAATTGTGGTTCAATATAGTTTTGCTGTTCACATTCATCTCACCAAACATTGATCCTCTAAACGGTGCTAAAATATATGTATGAAACTCACTTAACATTATATCATAACTATTCGGTACAAACACAGGGCTTCCATAGTTAATGTTTTCAGCATAGACTTTTCTACCATCAAAAGAATCACCTCCATATTTAGAAATTCTTTTTTCTTTGATTATTTTTTTTGTTTCTAAATTCCATAATATTATTTTAATATTTCCAAAAGTTGAGTCGTTAATTAATGCAACTAGTCTTTTCTGGTCGCTTGATATACTATAGAAATTTATATTCCCGTCTGCACTATCTAAATGTGCGATTATTTTCATATCAGGGAAAGAGTGAAAATTAATAGTTTTCATATCCTCACTTTGTAGCAAAAGAATGGTGTCATTATAGATAAATGTTGGGAGGTTATGATCACGAATTGTCAATACTTCATCACTTTTTCGTGTTAAAATTCTTCCATCTGAATTCGAAAAAATTACTTCGCCACTTTTTGCATCAAGAATGTAATTTAACCCTTTTGTAGAATCTAAAGGGGATCCGTAATGTACATTCCATACATGAATATACTTTTCGGTCGGTGAATATCTACATTCGCTAAGACTGCTACTCAATTCTCCTATCTGAAATTGCCAGAGCAGTTCGGTCTTTATTTCGCTCTCTTGTGCTGTAGCACTCACAGCAAAGAGCAAAAATATTGCATA
>CALLXS010000099.1 GCA_937875295.1 uncultured bacterium
AATGACTCAAGACGTTACAAATGTTGCCGATGGAATAGCTGAAGCAACTCCTAGTGCTAATCCAATGGCAAACGTAGCACCTGCAAGACCTAAGAATGATAATTCTCTCGATAGACTTACAAAATTTCTTGAGAGCGGTTTTGCTGATTTAGAACTCGATGACAATGCTTACCAAGCATTAGCAGAAAATAGCGTAACGAGCATCAAAGAAGATGAACTCGTTTCAGGTAAAGTAATCCATATCACAAAAGACGAAGTCCATGTAGATATAGGATTTAAGTCTCATGGTATAGTACCAAGAGCAGAATTATTGAATGCCGAAACTTTAGAAGTTGGCGATAATATTGATGTATATATTGAAAACATCGAGGACGTTAGCGGTAAGTTACTCCTTTCTCGTCGCAGAGCTGATTTTATGCGCATTTGGGACGATATTTTAGAATTAAACCAAGAACAAAAAGTTGTTCCAGTACGTATTTTACGTCGCATCAAGGGTGGTATGGTTGTAGATTTACTCGGTATAGAAGCTTTCTTGCCTGGTTCTCAAATAGATGTACGCCCTGTACGCGATTTTGATGCGTGGGTAAATAGTGTAATTGATGTAAGAGTTGTAAAAGTAAATCATCCAAGCGAAAACGTTGTTGTAAGCCATAAGATTCTTCTTGAAGAGCAATTATCTGAACAACGTATGGCAATTGTAAATAAATTAGAAAAAGGTCTGATATTAGAAGGAACTGTAAAAGCAATCTCTGATTTCGGTATTTTCGTTGATTTAGGTGGTGTAGATGGACTTGTACATATTACTGATTTATCTTGGGGTAGAGTAACTCATCCAAGCGAAATAGTAACTAATGACCAAGTAGTAAAAGTTGTAGTTCTTGATTTCGATACTGAAAAGAAAAGAATTTCTTTAGGTATGAAACAATTAACTTCACATCCATGGGATACTATTGGTGATAACTACGCTGTCGGCACTAAAGTAACTGGCAAAGTTGTTAGCTTAACTGATTATGGTGCATTCATTGAAATTGAAAAAGGTATCGAAGGCTTAATTCATATCTCTGAAATGAGCTGGACTCAACATGTGAAACACCCATCACAAATCGTCTCAATGGGACAAATGATTGAAGCTATCGTTCTTAATATCGATAAAGATACTAAAAAATTAGCTTTAGGTATGAAACAATTAGAACCAGATCCATGGGAAGATTTAATGGTGAAATATCCAGAAAACTCAAGCCACAAAGGTATCGTTCGCAATTTAACTAATTTTGGTGTGTTTGTTGAATTAGAACCAGGTGTAGATGGTTTAGTTCATATTTCTGATCTATCTTGGACTAAGAAAATCCGTCATCCGGGCGAATTCGTTAGAAAAGGTGAACCTCTTGATGTAATTGTTCTTAGCATTGACCCTACTCAGCGTCGTATAGCTTTAGGACATAAACAAATTAATGATAATCCATGGGATTCGTTTGAATCAAGATATTCTGTAGGATCTGAAACTGAAGCTAAGATCGAGAGAATTATTGAAAAAGGCGTTATCGTAGAACTTCCTGATGGAGTTGATGGGTTCGTACCAGTTTCTCAATTATCTTTTGCTCCGGTAAAGAATATCAGTGATTTCTTTAAATTGGGAGATTTATTACCTCTAAAAGTAGTAGAATTCGACAAAGAAGCAAAGAAAATCGTTCTATCTGTAGTAGAAAACTTACGTGGCAAAGAAAAAGAAAAAATTGATTCTTATAATGCTGCTCACCCAGTTCCAAATTCAGATAAAGCTGCATTAGATCCTAATTTAGAGATCCCTGTAGAAGAAGATACAAATTATGATTTAACTGAATATACTATGTCTCCATTTGAAAAAGCTAAATTAGAAAAAGAAGCTCCTATTCAAGTCGATGATGTAACTGCTCCAGAAGAAACTCCTGCTCCAGAAGATAATGTTACAGAAGCTCCTGCAGAAGAGCAAACTGAAGAAAACAAAGCTGAATAAATTATAATAAAAAGTAATTTCTTATAAATATAAGAATTACAGTAAAAATTAAAAGAGACTACCTAATTAGGAAGTCTCTTTTTTTTATTATTACTTAAATTATATATAACAATTATATATTAAAATAAAAATTTATTATAAACTATTATTTTACTAATTTTACATTCTCTATAAAAATTTAATAACATATCATATTTTAAATTAAATTACAGATGGATTCCAAAGAACTCAGCGATGAAAGCATTTTTAGCAATCTTAATGATAAACAGAAAGAAGCAGTAAATTATACCGAAGGTCCTCTTTTAATAATAGCTGGAGCTGGCAGTGGCAAAACAAAAGCACTTACACATAGAATCGCCAATTTAATTCATAAAGGTGTAAAACCCTGGAAAATTCTTTCTCTAACTTTCACTAACAAAGCAGCTGGCGAGATGAAAGATAGAATTGGAAAAATGATTGGTTCAGAGCGTGCAGAGCAAATTTCTGCTGGTACTTTTCACTCAATTTTTGCAATGATTCTAAGGCGTGAAGCAAATGCAATCGGCTACACAAATAATTTCACAATATATGATTCCGAAGATTCACTTTCTTTAATCAGGCATATAATTAAAGATAACGGAATTAAATTTGATGAAATTACTCCGCAGGGAGTTCGTTCAAAGATTTCTTGGTCTAAAAATCAAATGATTTCAGTAGCTGATTTCGCTAAATCTGCTGTAAATGATGTAACACGTACTACTGCTTTTATTTATGGAGAATATCAAAAGAAATTAATTCAATCTAATGCTATGGATTTCGACGACCTTTTGCTAAATATGATTAAGTTATTAAATATTCCAGAAATTCTTGAAAAATACCAAAATCGCTATGAATATATTTTAGTAGATGAGTATCAAGACACAAATAAAGCTCAATATATAATAATTAATAGATTAGCTAAATTGCACCATAATATTTGCGTAGTTGGTGATGATGCACAAAGTATTTATAAATGGCGAGGCGCTGAAATACGCAATATCTTAGATTTCAAAAATGATTACCCAGATGTAAAAATAGTTCGTCTTGAGCAAAATTACCGATCTACTAAAAATATAATCGGAGGAGCTGATAGCTTAATAAAATATAATCAATCTCAAATTCCCAAGACCTTATGGACTAATAATCCCGAAGGTAGCTTAATTGAACTATTTACTTATGATTCCGATTTCGACGAAAGCGAATCAATTGCCAAAAAAATTAGTAAATTAATTAAATCCAATAATTATACATTAAATGATTTCGCAATTTTATATAGGACAAATGCTCAATCACTTAGTTTGGAAAAATCATTTAAAAATAATGGCTTAAAATATATGATTTTAGGTGGAGTATCTTTTTATTCTCGCAAGGAAATAAAAGATATTTTAGCTTATTTGAGAGTATTAGTTAATCCAAAAGATACAGAATCATTAATTAGAATAATAAATTTCCCAGTGCGAAATATAGGCAATACAACTATTTCCCATATTCAAAATTTTGCATTTGAATTAAATATTTCTCTTTATGAAGCACTAAAAAGAGTAGATGAAATCACTGCTATTAAGAAAAATAAAGCTACTGCTGTAACTAATTTCGTTGAATTTTTAGAAGAATATAGCAGTATTGTCAATTCATCTAATCCGCTTGATGATATAGTTGATTATATCAATGCTACTAAAATTCGAAATGTTTATTTAGAAATGACTACTGATGATGCAGAAGATAGATTAATGAATATTGATCAACTATTTGTCGATATTGAACAATATTTTATTTCTAATGAAAATGCTACATTAGAAGAATATCTGCAACAGAGTGCATTAATTACTGATTCAGATAAGAAAGACCTTAAGGAAGATAGCGTAAAATTAATGACATTGCATTCTGCAAAAGGATTAGAATTCCCAAATGTATTTATTGTAGGATTAGAGCAGGGATTATTTCCCCTCGGTTTTACAAATGAATCACCGGAAGAATTAGAGGAAGAGAGGCGTTTGCTATATGTAGGAATTACTCGTGCTGAAAAGTATTTAGAGCTATCGCATTGCTTACGTAGATTTAAATTTGGTGATATTATTATTAGCAAAAAATCAAGATTTTTGTCTGAAATAAATTCAAAATATATTAATCACAACTCTAAAGAAGAAAATAATGTTCAATTCAAGAAAAAATCTTTATTTAGCGATGATTATAGTCAAATAAAGAAAAAAGATAATTTTTACTTTGACGATATTCCTGAAGAAACTAAAAGCACAAAGCAAAGCACCGTTAATAATACTACTAATAAAATACCGATTTTCTTACAAATTAAAGTAGGAGATATTGTGAACCATAAATTATTTGGTTTAGGCAGAGTCGAGCAATTAAATGGGATAGCTGATAATAAACAAGCAACAGTATTATTCAAATCTGTTGGCAAAAAGAAACTATTAATTAAATATGCTGGGCTCGAAATAATGAAAGGAAATTTTTAAAATATTTAACTATCCTGATACAACTTAAGTGTATTCTAATTTTCATTTACCATTCATAATTTATAACAAACAATAACATTATAATAAGATATTAAATAATTAGTTTTCTTGAAGAAAAAAGTACAATTAAATTGTAAATAGTTTCTTTCTTTGTTTGATAACTTTTTTCATAGTTTGATCTAAAAAATATTTTTGAGCTGAAATTGGTTTTTCTCCTTCCTGAATTTCTATTTTTTTATATTTTCCATTTTCCATAAGTTTCCATGATTTTGTATTATCTTTCCAATAGATATTCAGAATATTTTTTAGTTTTGCTTTTAGAATTGTACTTTCTACTGGGAACATAAGTTCCACTCTTTTATGTAAATTACGTGTCATCCAGTCAGCGCTAGTTAAGAATATTTCTTCATCTCCCCCATTTTTGAAATATAGAATTCTAGTATGCTCTAGAAATCTACCAACAATGCTACGCACTTCGATATTATCGCTAATTTTATTAATTTCTGGTCTTAAGCAGCATACACCACGTATTATTAATTGTATTTTCACACCTTTAATTGATGCATTATATAGAGCTTGAGTAACACCTTCGTGAGCTAATGAATTCATTTTTGCAATAATTAATCCCGGATTCTCCGGAGTATGCAATTCAGCTTCTCTATTTATTTTTTCTATTATTTTCAGATGTAAATAATTTGGAGCAATAATTAATTTTTTCCATTCTCTAAAATTAGAATATCCTGTGAGAGCATTAAATAGATTTACAGCATCTGCACCCATATCATTATCAGAGGTCATTAATCCCATATCAGTATATAATTTTGAAGTAACATGGTTATAATTACCAGTTCCTAAATGAAGATAATTTTTCAATTTACCATTTTCATTACGTACTACTAATGCTATTTTGCAATGAGTTTTTAGACCAAATACACCATGAATAACATGAATCCCGACATTCTCCAATTCTTTAGCCCATTGAATATTACTTTCTTCGTCAAATCGAGCTTTTATTTCAACAAAAGCAGTAACCTCTTTGCCTTTTTCAGCAGCACGTTTTAAAGCTGCTACTATCGGAGAATCATTACCGACGCGATATAAAGTAATTTTTATTGCCATTACTTTTGGATCATCTACAGCAGTATTTATAAATTTAAGTACACTTGTGGAAAATGAATCAAATGGATGATGAACTAATAAATCTTTCTTTTTTAAAATTTCAAAGATATTTGTATTACTGTCTTTTAATTCAGACAAAGTACGCGGAGTAAATGGAGTATCTTTCAAATGCTTTAAGTCTAATTTATTCAAGGCATTCAAATCCGGCAAATTAAATGGTCTATCGTGAATATATACATCTTCAGGTTTTAATTCTAATGATTCCATTAAGAATTTAACTAAATGTCTTGGCATTTTTGGGCTAACCTCTAATTTCACAGCTGCAGTACCCCATTTTCTGATTTTAATTTGCTCAGAAATTTCAT
This sequence comes from uncultured bacterium, assembly GCA_937875295.1. GTDB lineage: Bacteria > Bacteroidota > Ignavibacteria > Kapaibacteriales > UBA2268 > CALLXS01. The sequence goes on from CALLXS010000099.1 coordinate 5,970, forward strand.
CAATTAAGTCTTCTGCTTCATCTTCAGCTATTTCAATATCGGCATCGCGAATTACTTTAAAAGTACTCATTGTTTCAATTTTCAAATTTGGAAAGAGTAAATGAGCATTTAATTTAATCACCTGTTCTATGTAAACAAAGTGATTTGCGTTTTCTCGTTCAAGTCGAATTAAACGTGGCAAACTAAGTGGAATTTGTAAAAAAGCAATTTTATTTTCTTCATCAGGTTTTTCAACGTTAGAAAGTACGAATGCAATATTTAGAGAACGATTTATAATTTTGGGAAATGGATGTACAGAATCAAGAATTAAAGGAGTGAGCAAAGCCAAAACAGACTCTTTAAAATATTTATTTAAATATTCAATTTCATTCATAGATAATGTATCTCTCTCGTGCAAGTAAATCCCCTCTTTGGCTAGCTCTGGACGAATTTCCTCATTGAAAATTTGCTCTTGAAGTTCATAGAGCGGTACTAGCCTTTTTTGGCATTCACGAAGTACTTCAGATGGTGCCATACCATCAACCGTCGGAACTTCATATCCGGCTGCAATTTGCTTCTTTAGCCCAGCTATACGAATCATAAAAAATTCATCTAAATTAGAACTAAAAATTGAAACAAATTTCATCTTCTCAAACAAAGGATGTTCCGGTGATCTTGCTTCTAATAATACTTTATGTTGAAACTCTATTAAACTAAGCTCTCTATTGAAATAATATTTAGGATTCTCGAAAATACTTATACTTTTAGCCATGAAATTCTTATAAATGTGAATCAAAAGACTTTAAAAATAATAATAATTTAATTAATTAGAAAATATATTAAAAAATTAACAGTATTTTGATAAACAATAAGAAATTAACACTGTATTTGAATAATCAGAATTAAAAACATTATATCAAATTCTTTTATTCTTGTGCCGGAATAATTAGCATAAATTCAGAACCTTTTCCTACTGTGGAATTCTCTCCTCCAATTGGCTTAATTGCTGGATTTTCAGAAAATTCTAGAGCATAATTATACATTGAGTTAGATTTTTTAATTACACTTTTCAGCATATAATATTGCTAAATTTGTCAATGATTGAGCCATTTTATAATGATTGTTCTTTGATTTTGTATCTTTAAGCTCTTTATAAATATTTTGTAACATTTTTATAAAAATAATATATAAAAATTATCGTTTTAGTATCTAGGATAATTTTCAACTACATAATTTTGGAGTTCCTTATGAAACATTTTTTAATTTATTTTGTTACTTTGGTGTTATTCTCAATATCATCAAACGCACAAACGGTATATTTTAAACCAGTTACTGGTAATACTGATGAATTAAATGCTAAATTTGGGCTTAAATTCGATAGCATTAAAATATACAGCTATGCACTACAAAAAGAAAAAACTGTTACTATTTTTGATAATGTAAATTTATCAGACTTTTCGGATGTGGAAGATATAAATTTTATCGAAAATGGTATTTCTGGAATTGAATTTGAAAATAATGAAGTTATAATAAGCTATAATTTACCGGAATTAAGTAATTATTATTCTGTTAAAATTTACGATATTTCTGGAGATGAAATTTTCTCTAAAATAATAAATAGTTCCGAAGGCAAAGTTCATTGCGAAGTAAATCAATTATCAAGTGGTATATATTTCGCTTCATTATCAGGAAGTAATCAAGTATTTTCTAAGAAATTTATTTATCCAATTAATTCTAAATATTCTAATTCGCTTCCTAAAATATTTAATAAACTTCCTTTCTTTCCTGAGGAAAACACTTATAAAATAACTGCATATTCGCATAATAGATTACCTATCACTCTCGATTACCTTACTCCAAAAGATAATGACACTATTAAAATCAAATTTGGATATGAATATCCATATAATTTTGTAGAAGCAAGTATAAATATATCTTTTCCAAATATCGGTATTAAAATTTATTCTTCCGATCATTCTGGATCATCAACTTTTAAATCAAAAGGAAATAGTGTAAGTTGTAATTTAGTTAAAACTGATTATAGAAATAGTAATTCCACTATAGTCGATACTTTTCTTTACGAAATAAGATATGGATTTAATGTAAATAATTTAGATTTCCATATATCTTCACCTCCTCATGGAGTTATTCACTTTATAATGCTTGACGACATTGACATTATAAGAGGATTTTATGTATCCGCTACATATTCAACACCATTAGGAAATTATAACGAACAGACTACTTACAGTTTTCATTTAAGACTAAATCACGTACTAAATGTACCATATACTATATTAGATAATAAATTAAAGTTAATATTAGATTCTGATAAACTTCCAGATTTGATAACTGATTATAATTATTCTAAAAGTTATTCTAAAAGTATTTATTTTCGAGATAAAGAAGAAACTTCAGATTATAATTTTACAAATAGTAAAATTGACATTTTATTGACATTATTTTAAAAAATAAAATTTTTGATTTGAATTTCCCTGATAAGTTTTTACTTCTTTAGAGAATAAAACGAACTTTAATACGTTTGATAACTAATTAATTAGATTAGAACTCATTTCATTTAAATAAAAAAAGGATAAATATGGTAGATATTAAGAAAATTCAAGAAGCTATTAAATCATTTAATATGGATGGATGGTTATTCTATGATTTCCATGATAGAGACGCAATCGCACATAGAATTTTGCAAATTGATACAAAGAGATTTACTACACGCAGGTGGTATTATTATATCCCTGCCGAAGGTGAACCCCAAAAATTAGTACATAAAATTGAATCTTGGCGTTTAGATAATCTCCCAGGAGAAAAAAATGCTTACCTACCTTGGCAACAGCAGCACGAATTGCTAAAAAAGATTTTAGGTAATGCTAAAAAAGTTGCTATGCAGTACTCTCCTAATAATTCTATTCCTTATGTATCAATTGTAGATGGCGGTACAATAGAATTAGTACGTAGCTTTGGTGTGGAAGTAGTTTCAAGTGCTGATTTAGTCTCTATATTCGAATCTCACTTATCAAAAGAAGATATTCAAATGCATATAGAAGCAGGAAAAGTAATGCAAATGGTAAAAGACAGCGCATTTAAAGAAATCGCAAGAAGAATTAAATCTGGCAATAATCCTACTGAATATGAAATTTATGAATATATGCTTGACCTAATGCACAGTAATAACATGAAATGCGAAGATGGTCCAATCGTTGCAGTGAATGAACACGCTGGCGATCCACACTTTGAGCCTACTAAAGCAAATAGCCATAAAATTAAAGATGGTGATGTGATTTTGCTTGATTTATGGGCTAAGAAAAACCAACCAGGTGGAATATATTATGATATTACTTGGATGGGATATGCTGGCGATAAAGTTCCTCAAAATATTGAAGATATTTTTCAAGTGATTAGAAAAGCTCGCGATACTGCATTTAATTTAGTTAAAGAAAGTTTCGCAGCAGGCAAACCTCTTCACGGTTGGGAAGTAGATGATGCCGCTCGCAAAGTAGTTGTAGATGCTGGATATGGTGAATATTTTATCCATCGCACTGGTCATAATATCGGCGAAGAAGTTCATGGAAATGGAGCGCATATCGATAATTTAGAGACAAAAGATGACCGCAAAATCCTACCGGGAACATGTTTCTCGCTAGAACCGGGTATTTATATGCCAGAGAAGTTTTTAGGTTTCCGCACTGAGTTAGATGTCTATATTACTGACGAAGGTGAAGTAAATGTAGCCGGTGCAGTTCAAGAAATAATGATTCCTATTTATACTTTAGATTTAGCATAAAAAATTTACTTATAGGATCATCGTATAATAAAAAAGAGGCTATCTCATTATCAAATGAATAGCCTCTTTCATTATTTTCAATAGATTATTAAGCCAAATTACCATTTTAATAAATTAGCTTCATCTACATATACAGTTTCTTTTTTTCTAAATAGTGCAATTATTATAGCTAAGCCGATAGCAGATTCGGTTGCCGCTACTGCCATCACAAAGAAAACAAATACTTGTCCAGCGGAATCACCCAAAAATGAGCTAAATGCAACTAAAGAAAGATTCACACTATTGAGCATTAATTCAATCGACATAAACAGAATAATTGCATTTCTGCGAGTCATCATTCCAATTGCCCCAATGATAAAAATAATTCCGGACAATATTAAATAATATTCTAAAGGTATGTTTTGCATAATTTTCTTACTCCGTAATTTTTCGTTTAGCCATTACCATTGCTCCTACAATTGCACCGAATAATAATATTCCAGCGATTTCTATCGGCAAGATATAATTAGAAAATAATTCAGCTCCAATATTTTGAGCAGTACCTATTTCAACTGAATTTGGTGAGATACCAGGGCTGGAGATTGAAGGATTAGTAAATATTGCAATTAATTCCACGACAAAAGCACCAGCAATCATCCAAGCAATAATTTTCCTATAGTCGAATTTATACTTGAATTTCTCTTCATCACTTAAATTAAGCAACATTAAAGTAAATATCACTAAAACCATTATTGCCCCAGCATATACAAGTACTTGCATTACAGATATAAACTGTGCATTTAAAGTCAAATATAATCCTGCTAATATCAAAAAATTAAACACCAAGCTCATTGCTGATACTATAGGATGTCTGGCTGTTATTGTCAATATAGCAGAAGCTATAGCAAGAACGCCTAAAATGATAAAAATAATTAATTCTACTGACAATTTAATTCTTTTAAATTAATTCAACATTCAAAAAGCAAATTTACGAATTATTTTTTAATAAATACAAAATAATATAAAAATAAATTATATATGACTTAATTTTACTTTTTCCTGCTATATTCAAATTAAAAATAAATAAGCAAAATAGCAGTGTAATTATAAATCTGAAGATAATTATTTATAGTTTCTTTATTATTATAAATAATAATCTTATTTTTGTAAAATTTTTTTAATTATAAAATTTACTAAAAAGATGAATTTCTTTGATTAAATATGACAAAATTCATTTTTTTTCGTATTAAATAATGTTTTCTTGAATAAATTTTAATAGACAGTAACAAAATAATATGCTAAATAAAAAAATCTATTGCTCTCTCTTATCATTATTAATTATTTCATTTTGCTTCATTTGCGTTAATTCTACTGCTATAGCTCAAAAAAAATCTACTTCAAAATCACCTAGTGGAAACGAAATTTTTGAAATAAATGGCAAAAAATATTACTATGATGACTTAAATGATGCATATAAGAAAAATTATTCTCGTCCAAATAGTAATTTAAAGGATATTAGCGCTGATTCAATTAGAAACTTTATCAACATGTATGCTAACTACAGATTAAAAATAAATGAGGCTGAAGCTCGTGGATTAGATAAAGACCAAGCAGTAATTAATGAGCTAAATCAAAATAAACGTATCGTAGCAGAAAGTTATTTAATTGAAAATGATTTAATTACTCCCTTTGTAAATACTGCCATTGAACGTAGAAAAAAAGAAATGCAGATTGGTTATATGGTTTTTGTGGCAAATCCTACCGATACTCTTGCTTCGTACCAAAAAGCCCAGCAAGCATTAAAAGAACTTAATAAAAGTGGCGATTTCGCTACTATTGCTAAAATTTATTCTGATGATAGTACTTCAGCTGCAAATGGTGGTTTCATTGAAAATTACTTTACTGCAGCACGATTAGACAGAAATATTGATGATGCAATATATTCTACAGCTCCCGGTAAATTTTATAATAATATTATAAAATTACCAAGATTTGGTTATATGATAGTAAAAGTATTTAATGTAGAAGATAGGAAATTCGTTCAATTTAAGCATATTTTAATAAATTATCAAGTTGATTCTGCTGGAACAGATATTTCTAAAATGGAAGCTGATAGTATTTATTATAATATTAGAAGTTTTCCAAAGTCATTTGAGAGCATTGCAGCAAAATTTTCTGATGATGATATTTCAGCACAAGATGGTGGTTGGTTCAAGGAATGGTATAGTAGATCTACTGGATTTGAGAATATTGGGAATTTTTTAGATCCTGAGTTCGAAAAAGAATTATTTAAATTAAAAGATGGCGAACTCTCCAAGCCAATTCCTACAAAATATGGTTATCATATAATTCAAAGAATCGCAACAAGAGATTTGAATTATGAAAGCGAAAAGCAAGAATTAGCAAATATATATCGCAGAGCTTATTTAGATATCGATAAAACTAAAATACTTGATAAATATAAAGAAAAATATGGATTTAAAATCTATCAAGATAATTTCGACAATCTTATTAAATCACTCGATTCAAATCGCACTAATCTTGATTCGCTATGGGATGCAAAAATCCCATTAGATCTAATGAATAAAGACTTATATGCTTATCAAAATAAAAATGTGAAAGTAAAAGAACTTGTTACAATGATGAATACTCCAGGCAAATTAAGAGGTCTTCCTACTAATTCAGAGGGTATTCATAAAGCAATTCAAATGAATACTGATGATGCAGTATATAGCGATATTGTAGATGAATATTCTAAAAATGATAAAAAATATCAAGATTTAGTACAAAATTTCCGCGATGGTACTTTGCTATTTAAAATTGAATCTCAAGAAGTATGGAATAAATTGAAATTCGATAGCACTTTCGCTCGCTCGTACTATAATAAAAATAAATCTAAATATTTCACAACACTATCTTATGACTTGCAAGAAATTTTTGTAATGAATAGTAACGATGCAAATGATTTATATAATAAAATTAAAAATAATGAGATTACCTTTAGTAATGCTGCCAGCAATTATACTCAAAGGAAAGGTCATAGAGAGACATTTGGTATTTTAAATGGAATAAAAGTAGGAAAATTCAAAATAGCAGATATTGCAAAAGAATTAAACCTCAAAGAAGGCGAATTTTCTAAACCAATCAACATCGAAAATGGCTATTCTATTATTAAAGTAAATAAAATAAACAAGCCTCAACAAATGACATTCGAAGAAGCAATACCTGAAATTGCACCTATAATTCAAAATGAATTGCAAGAAAGAATTTCTAACGAATGGATTGATTCGCTAAAGAAGAAATTTAATTTCAAACTAAATAACTCTGAAATAAATAAATTAACAAAAAAATAAAAATGAAAGCACTCAAATTCAATATAATAAATTTTATATTATTATTTTCTCTCTTGATGATTACTAATAATTCACAGTCGATTGCTCAAACTAGTAGCACTGCTCTTGCTCCCGGTACTTCGATAGAAAGAATTAGAGCAATTGTAGGTGAAGATATTATCACACAGTCCGATGTATTAGGATATTTATCTCAAATGGCATCGCAAGAGCCATCAATAAATATTAATGATACTGCTCTGCAAAGTAGAATACTAAATTTGATGATAGACGAAAGATTAGTAATAGCAAAAGCAATCGAAGATTCAGTAGTGGCTTCTGAAGATGAAATCGAGCAACGCTGGACTTATCAAATTCAGAGATTAATCTCTAAATACGGTTCGGAGAAACGCATCGAAGATATTTTTGGAATGTCCATATTACAAATGAAAAATGATTTTCGCGATGATATTTGTAAGCAAATTTTATCGGACAAAATGAAGCAAAATCTATTTGCAAATGTGAAAGTAACAAATGCTGAAGTTATCGATTTCTATAAGCAATATGTGGACTCAATGCCAATGGTGCCAGCCTCAATTGATTTATATCATATTGTAAAAAATGTAGTTACTAACGAATCTTCAAAAGAATCAATCTTAAAAATTGCTAATGCTGTAAGAGATAGTATCGTTTCTGGTGGGGATTTCTCTGATTTCGCTCGCAGATATAGCGGAGACCCGGGTAGCGCTATGAGCGGTGGAGACTTAGGTTGGGCTGGAAGAGGTGTATTTATCAAAGAATTTGAACAAACTGCATTTAATCAAAATAAAGGTGCTGTATCAGTGCCAATCGAGACAATGTTTGGTTTCCATGTAATACAAACAATTGATAAAAATAAAGATTCTGTGCATTGCCGACATATTTTATTTAAATTAGGTCAAAATCCAGAAGATATTGAAAAAACTAAGAAACTATTAAGTGATTTAAGAAGTGAAGCAATTAAAAATAACAATTTTGAAGAATTAGCAAAAGCTAACTCCGATGAAATTGAGACTCGTGGTTTCGGTGGCGCATTAGGACAAATGCCATTAAATCAAATTCCACCTCAAATTGAATCTTTAATTTCTTCACTCAAAGATGGTGATATTACTGAACCTATCATCTATACAAACGACCCAAAAACTTCATTTCATATCTTATATAGAAAAAGAACTATACCGGAGCATAAAGCTACAGTGGAAAGCGATTTTAAACAACTTGAAGTAATGGCGACAAATTTTAAACAAAATAAAATGTATCAAGAATGGATACAGAAAATAAGAAAAGAAATGTACTGGGAATTAAAATAACATTTCCTATCTATTTTGCGTATAATAATAAAATTAACAATATTTTAAATAAAAAGGTATAATAAAATGAAAAAAATAATACTCTTTATGGTCTCATTTCTTGCATTAGCAATGAGTATGCAGGCTCAGGAAATCGTTGATTCAAATTCTCGATATCCATATTATAAAGATACTTTTGATTTAAAAGTAAATGCTCCATTTGAAACCGTGTGGAATTCTGCTAAAGATTTAATCACTGAAATGGGTGGACAATTAGCTGTGCAGAAGAGTTTTCAAAATGATGAAGGGTTGTTTCAAGGCACTTTAAAATCTGACAACATTGTTCTAACTGAAGGCTCCGATACTACTTTTAATATTTTGCAAAAATATGAATATAAAATGGTTTATATCCCTAATAATGATTGGAATATCGGAAGGGTTACATATAGGTTGCTGATGAATGAAATTGATGAAACTACCACGCGACTTCGGCTATTTGTACAATTAAGTGGATTTGAAAAAAGAATTACAAATCAATTTCATTTCTTTAAATCAAATGGTCTTTTAGAAAAAGAATTTTTCGAGAACTTGTACAGTAAATTAGGCTTAAAGCTTTAAGCAACAAGATAATAAGTATTTAAATTAATAAACCCACAATTAAATTAACTGTGGGTTTGTTTTTTTGTATAATTTATTTTTTAATTTTTGATACTTTAGCTTTTGCTTAATTCTCAAACTAAAGATTATATTTATTTAATTCATAGAAATATTACAACCAAATTTTAATATTTTATTTGATTGAATATAAGTAAAAACTATTGCATCGTGGCAATATTTTGTACTGCTATAATATTTTTTCCTTTTGCAGGCAACTTAAAGAGAGATTTTAATTTATCATTTGAGAATAATATTGGGTCAAATGCCCATAACTTTTCATAACTTGCTGCTAATTTTACATTTGCTGATATTGCACCAATTTTTAGCCCGACTTCGAGAGCTGTTTTATAATCTTTAATCCCAGTAATTTTAGTGAATTTATCAGTATCAATTACATAAACTAAGCTAAGAGTGGAACCTTCTGCATCTTTAAATTGCCAAGTTAGCTTTCTATGGTCCTCCATATTTAAATCCTGCAGATCCTTACTTTCAGGTCTCCATTTGTAAATTCCATCTTCCATAACTAAGAAAATCTCAATATATGAGTCTTCTGCTGGAATTTTTGGATTTAAATATCTATATCCATCAGCTGCCCAGAGAATATTAGCAATTTGTTGAGTCTCTAAATCGTTTGATTTGATTTTTTGAAATTTCTCATTTTGTTTTTTTAACAAATTAAAGAATAATGAAGTTTTATCAAATTGAGGTGGTAATAATTCTTGCTTACGTGTTCTATCTATTACTAATTCAAATTCGGGTTCGGCTTGCTTTGTTTTATTTTTTTGTGCAAATGCAAAATCAACTGCAATTATCTGGAAAATAAAAGACATGCATATAATTGCTAAATTAAAATTACTATTTTTCATATTAAATTTCCTTTATTTTTCTGTATTTTTAGGATAATCTATAAATAACAAATCGTGCTTTTTATCATCATTTATTTCGCTCCAATTATCAATATTTAATTGAATTGAGACTATTGCGCAAGTGGGCATATCGCCTATATTACCGTTTAACAAAACTGATGCAAAATGTGAAATTACAGGATTATGCCCAAAAAGTATAACATTATTTTTTTTATTATCCACTTTGCTTATTATGTCTAAGTAATCGCTGGTATTTCCGGAATAAAGCAATTTCTCTTGGTGGATATCAGTAAATGGGTAATCAAATTCTTTAGCAAAATATTCGCAAGTTGTAATTGCTCTTTTTGCCGGAGAAGATATAAAAATGTCAGGTGCTATCCCTTTCTTTGACAACTTCTTAGACATTTTTGGAGCATCTTTTAAACCTCTTTGATTTAAAGGTCTATCAAAGTCCGTTTTTGCACCGGAATCCCAATCTGATTTTGCGTGTCGTACGATAATAATATTTTTCAATTTGAATAATAAATAATGATAGATTTAGTAGTAAATACGTAATAATTATTGAATTAGTTAGAAATATCGAACATTTCTTTTTCTTTTTGAATGGCATCGATGACTTTTCGAGCATTAGTTCCATCATTTCTTTTAAAATAAGCAGTACTCAGTACTCTACCCAAGTGCTCGCGAATACTATTTCTATCGTCAATATCATCTATTTGCATCCATGCTTTTTGGTCGAAATATTTTCTTAATTTATTAATTGAACTTTTTGGATTTTTTAAAGTGTCTTTTTCTGCAGATTTAATAGCAGTCCAGAGAATATTACTGACATTTCTATTCTTACTTTTGGATTCGCCACTCCACTTATTATATCCTTCAATTTTTGCTTTTAATTTATTTAACGTTTCTTTATTTGTAAGGTCGTATTGATTAAATTTCATTCCAAGAGCAGGACGTACTTTTAAAATTACATCACTTGAATTATCAGCAAAACCATTTTTTTCTAGTTGATTCACAATATCTTTCACAGTAGCAAAATCAAGATTAGTTTCAACGAATGTAAGAGCGCCATGGATTAATATATCACCAATAGTACCCGTCACTTTACTAAAGTGTTTCAATAAAATTTGTTTTATAAACTGTCCTTGATTGTAGCTTCTTTGGTAATCATCACCACCTAAACCTTTGCGAGAACGCAATACTTGGAGAGTTGCTTTTCTATCTTTAAAACCTAATAATTCTAAAATCCCCATTGCTTGAGAAAATCCAAATTCGACATAGTAATCAATTTTATCTAATCGAGCTATTCTTGCTGCTTCTCGCATATATGCCTTTCTTCCGCGATTTGCGCGAACAATAGTAAGTTTGTTCTGACCGCTAGTATCGGGCATTCTTGCATCGGCAGGAGTATCTCGCGGAATAGAGGTTATTTCAATAATTCCATTATCTGGTAAAATAGAGAGAATATGATTAGCATCGGCATGGTTAGAGTTTGTACCAATTCTATTATCTAAACCAATTATTGAGATATTAATTCTTTTACCATCATAAACTCTTTTGGATCTTTTCCCTGCTTGATTATCTACAGAAGATTCAATTTTTGTATTCTTAGAATTCGAGCTTGATGATTTTGAATCAGCATCGGTAGTTGCTTCAGCTGATATATTTGAAGCAATATCCATTACTCCTAATGTATCATTTGGATCGCTTACTTTTATATCTTCTTCAATAGAATCGTTCTCTATTGTAGCAGCTTTGATAAAATTTGTGTCGCTAAGTAGTAGTGAATCTTGGTCAAGATTAGTATTTAACTCATTAGTTAATGCAAGAGCAATTCCATCATTTTGTTTCTTAGAATAAATACTAGACAAAGATAAATATCCGATAAAAAGAAATATTAATAATATTGGAATAATAAATTTCCACTTCTTATTATTGGATTTGTCATCTTTTTTTAAATTATTTTTTTTCATGATCCCTATTCGTAGATAATCTTTTTTATCATTACATCTTTTATAATGATTTATTTAATTTTAATTATTAAGAATTACAAAATTATTAAATTTTTACAAATTTCTATTTATAAATTAAATATGTTTTTGCAATTTATTCATTAAGAATTAATATTTTTGCAATGAAATTATTTTTTTTAATAAATCATAAGTCTAATTATGAAATATATACATTATGTTAATGGCGAAAAAACTCCTATTACAAATATTTACTGCATAGGACAGAATTACATTGCCCATAATAAAGAGATGGGTACTCAGGATTATGGAGATATAGTAGTTTTTATGAAACCAACTTCTTCAGTTATTTATAATGGTGGTAAAGTCTTAATTCCTTTTATTTCAAACAACTTGCATTATGAAGTTGAAATGCTTATTGCTATTTCAGAAGATGGTTATAATCTATCGACTGATGAAGTAGTTGAGCATATTGGCGGGGTAGGCATTGGAGTAGATCTTACTTTGAGGGATATTCAAAAAATTGCAAAAGATAACAAAAAACCATGGGGCGTAGCAAAAGGATTTTATACTTCTGCTCCAATTTCAAACTTTATCCCAATGTATAATATATCAAATTTTAATTTTGATTTGTCGCTCAATGTAAATGGAGAAATTCGTCAAAGTGGAAACTCTAAAGATATGATGCATACTGTAGAAGAACTTGTTTCATTTATATCTAAAGTGTTTTCAATACAAAAAGGTGATATTATTTTCACTGGGACTCCTGCCGGAGTAGGCCAACTTTTAAGTGGTGATAATGTAACAGCTACTTTAGGAAAAAATGAAATTGAACTAAATTTTTCGGTTAAATAATAATTATAATTGCAAAAGTAATTTATTAATAAATTTAGCATTCTGGCAAAAAGGATTATTTTTGCGGAGGATTCTTATAATACAATATAATTCACTAGTAAACAATAAATAAAAAAAATGTCAGACAAATGAATTTTCAAATTGAAAGCGACATTGAACACAAGATAATAGAATGTAATGGAAATAAACTCCATTTCTTTGTAAGCGGAAACGAAAGCGGAGAAACTATTGTTTTTTTACATCCGGCTTTTGGCGACCACAAATGTTTTGATAACCAGATTGATTATTTTTCGCAAAACTATCGAGTTATAACTATCGATATGATCGGGCACGGATTAACAGGAAATTCAAAAGGTAAACTTACTTCGACTGCTGAACATATTGCCGAAATTCTTATAAAAGAGAAAAGGGACAAAATACATATTATTGGTGTTTCTGTTGGGGCACTGCTTGCACAAGATTTTGCTCTAAAATATCCTGAAAAGGTATTGTCATTAACATCCCTTGGTGGGTATAATATCAATAAGAAACAGAAAGAAATTGCAAAAGCGCAAGGGAAAGAAATGTTTAAATGGATTTTCAAAATGATTTTTTCAATGGATGCTTTTCGAAGATATGTAGCAAGTATCTCTGTAATAAACGAGTTAGAACAAGCTAAGTATTACGAAAGTGCAAAACATTTTACTCGAAAATCATTCGCTGCTATGTCAGGTTTAGATAAATTGATAGCAAATCGGAGTGTGCAAAGGAATTTTCCATTGCTTATTTTATCGGGTGAAAAAGATAATGCTTCAGCCGTAAAAAATACGATACAATGGAACGAAGAAGAGCAAGAAAACAGTAAAATGTTTATTATAGAAAATGCCGGACATTGTGCCAATATGGATAACGCAGAAAAGTTTAATAAAATATTGTTGGACTTTATATCAATGAAACTGTAGCTTAAAACCTGATACTACCGTCTATATTACAACATGAAACAATAAAGTTGCTCTAAGGCAAAAATTCAGAGAAAAAACTATTTCGGAAATTACCGAAAAAAAGAGTCAACAAACTGCTTTCAAAGTCTAATATTAAGCTGAGCCGCGTGCAAACTTGGAGCTTAGCAATTCTAATAATTTTTTGTATTTTTATTAATATTTTATTTTTGCTAAATTGCTCTTTTGTCATGCAAACAATTAATTAATATGTTTTCAGAAGTATTGATAAAAAAACAATAATAAATGCAACTGATTTAGACGGCTTTACGAAATTACTTACGTAAATGAAAACGTTGCGCGTCATTTTAGACAAATAGTTATTAACAGACAAAAAAATATGCCAGGACCAAATAAAAACATCAAATTTCCTCTTGAAAGTTACGACAGACTTTGCTTTTTAAAGAATGTTGTAAAAAATCCTAACATAATTATAGGTGACTACACTTATTATGATGACTTCGAGAATGTTGAAAATTTTGAGAAAAATGTAAAATATCATTTTGACTTTGTAGGTGACAAATTAATAATCGGAAAATTCTGTATGATTGCATCTGATGTAAAATTCATCATGAATGGAGCCAATCATTTGACAAACGCTTTGACAACTTATCCTTTTGCAATTTTTGGAAATGGTTGGGAAAATGCAATGGAAAATAAGTCCTATCCAAAAAAAGGAGACATAAATATTGGGAACGATGTTTGGATTGGTTACAATGCAACAATAATGGCAGGAGTAACAATTGGAGACGGAGCTATTATTGCGACAAATTCGACAGTTATAAAAGATGTTGAGCCTTATTCTATTGTCGGTGGAAATCCAGCAAAAGAAATTAAAAAACGATTTTCCGAAGAAACAATTTTAAAATTATTAAAACTAAAATGGTGGAATTGGGATATTGAAAAAATAACAAAGAACATTCAAAAATTGACTGACGACGACATTGAAAAAATAATGGAATAAAAACAAACACGCAACATCGGTTTGGCAATATGGCGGTTGATGTGTTTCTATGAAACATTTGCACAAGGTGCGGCATTTTAAGACGACAATGAAACATATAATTTACATATCGATAATTATATATTTTTTTTGTTTTTCAAAAAATTAATTTATAACTTCGCAGAAAGTATTAATTAAACATTCGTAAATGTAGCTAATTTAGATAGTTTTACGGAATTAAGCAAATAAAGACGATAAATGTATTGCTAGACGAATTTTTAGTGTCGATCCACGACAAGGGGCGAAGAGAAAAGAAAGAGGAAAATTGACCATGAAAATAATAGATTTAAGTGAAAACAGAGAAAGTAAGATTGTATTAAAAAAAAATGTGATGTATCGAGAATTGGATTCTTGGATAGAAATTAATGCATCTATTACAGAAGTGTGGGATAGACTTGTTGATTTTAAATCATGGGGAAACTGGAATTCATTTATCCCAATGGTAGAAGGAAACTTTGAGGTTGGGAGTAATGTGAGTATAAAAGTCGTTTCTCCTGGCATGAAAGAAATGAGATTTAAACCTGTAATTTTTGAAATAGAGCCAAAAAAAAGAATATCCTGGGGAGGAGGGTTTTTGATATTTGTTTATAATGGAGTGCATGAATTTTTACTGGAATACGTTGAAAAAAATATTACTATATTTAGGCAAATAGAGAAATTCAAAGGACCTATCACTCTTTTAATGAATAAAATGATATTGAAAACTGCAACTGGATATCAAAATATGAACGAAGAATTTAAGGAATATATTGAAGGCAAGTTGACAATAAAGTATGCACAAAAAGCCAACGCATAACAGAAAGAACTTTCTAAAATGACTGCCGAAGAATGGGATACAATTGCCTGAGATTTTTTAAGAATACGGTTTGCAAGCGGAAAGTCATAAAAAATTTACTGAAGTTTTTGGTGGTAAAGTGTTTTATTTATTTTCGGCTAAAGTTGGTGAGAAAAAAGAAATCCAAAACAAAGAAGTCATTGACGAAATTTCAAGCGAAATCATTAGGCTTTCAAATTTATCTAAAAAATAATCAAATCATCAATTAATACTAATTATTTTAAATTTGTGAATTTATTCAATTTGGAATATTAAATTTGTATTCTCATTTATAAAAATTTAATAATTAAAAATTAGAAAACATACAATGAAAATATCACGCATAGAATGTAACAATATAAAGAGTTTTAAAAATCTTTCAATAAATTTAATCGATTTCAATGTAATTATTGGGTTAAATGGCTCGGGAAAATCAAATTTTATTCTAATTTTTAAATTTATAAAAGATATTTTGGGCTCTTCCCTTAAAGAAGCAATAAATAACCAAGGTGGAGCTAAGCAATTAAGAAATTATTATGAAGAAAATGGTAATTCTACTATTAGGTTAAGTTTTACACTTGATTTTTTTTCAGAATTAAGTTCTATTATTAATATTCATGGTATTGATTACGAAATTCGAATTACCAAAATTGACTCTGACTTTGAATTTGAAGTAATTGATAATTCTGATTTCAAAATTAAAAATGATGCTTTGAAAATTAATATTGAATATTTTAATAACAAAGTGAAAACCGGTAGTTCTGAGATTGAAATTAAGAGAAAAGATGATATATATTTATTCCAGTTAAATAATTATGATTCAATAGATTATGAATTATATGAATTATTTGCAAATATCGATGAAATTAAGAATAAAAAATACTTATGTGGTGATATAATTATAAATAGTATATTTGATGATTTATTCGGTATAAAATTGAATAACTCGCCTGCTAAGCAAATTTCAATTTATGAATTTGAGCAAGATTTATTGTCAGAAATTAAATTTAATTCGCTCATAAGAGATGAGAAGGAAAGCAGTTCGCACTATACATATTTATTATATAATGTATTAAACGACGAGAATAAACGACGACAATTTTTCAATTTGTTAAGTTATGTGCTTCCAGATTATGAAGATGTAAAAGTACATTTAGATGCTGACAAAGACCATAGAATTATGGTAAAAGAACGATTTTATAATCGTTATATTCCTGCGAATTTATTATCAAATGGGACTGTATTTCTTATGGTTATTATTTTATCACTTTATTTCGATGAAAAACATTTAACTATATTCGATGAACCGGAACGTACTATTCATCCAAATGTAATTTCAAAGGTAGTAGATATGATGAAAGATGTATCAAACTTCAAACAAATTATTTTATCTACCCATAATCCAGAAATAGTAAAATTTTCAGACATTCAGAATATATTGCTTATATATCGCGATGAAGATGGTTACTCTCAAATATCGCGTCCAACTAATAGCAAAGCAGTTTCCACTTTCCTCGATAACGATATTGGGCTTGATGAACTATTCGTACAAAATATGCTATAAAAGTATAAATTATTAATATTTAGCATAATTATTTCATTAATATTCTGTTTCTTAGAATAATTAATTAATTTTGTATTTTAAAATATTCATTATTTCACCCTTTATTTATTAAAATCAAGAACAATACATAATAAAAATGTTAAACAAGATATATCCAAATTTAATAGATATTCCTCAAAATTTAATTATTGATAAATCTATAGAGCAAAACACTACGTTACTAAACGGAAAATTAGTTAAATTAGAAACAGATTTGCAAGACGTTATCTCCCCTATTGCAATTAAACACGGCACTGAACTAAAATCTATTAGATTAGGTAGCCACCCACTTATGAATCATCAGCAAGCAATAGAAGCCCTAAATTCTACATCAAGTGCATTTAATGGTGATACATGGAAAAATAAAAGTAGCAATTATAGAATTAAGTGTGTAAAAGAATTTTTAGATAATTTTTCGAAATTAAAAGATTCTGTAGTAAAAATGCTAATATGGGAAAATTGTAAACCTCTACAAGAAGCTGAAAATGAATTTCAAAGAACAATAGAATATATTGAGCAAAGCATTGAAGAATATAAGAAAATTGAATCTCAAACAAATATCCAAAATTATTCTGGATTTTCTGGGAAAATATTAAATACACCGATAGGCATTGTAATTTCAATGGGACCAAGTAATTACCCAATTTATGAATCATATTCACTTTGCATCCCAGCTTTATTAATTGGTAATACTGTTCTTATGAAAATCCCTCGTTATGGTTCATTGCTTCATAATCAAATTATTGAATTATTGCAAAGCTCATTCCCAAAGGGTGTAATAAATGTAATTTATGGAAAAAACGAAGATACAATTAATCCAATTATGCAAACTGGCGAAATCGATATGCTTGCATATATGGGAAGTAATATGTTCGTCGAACCACTAATTTTAAGCCATCCTAAACCATATCGGATTAAAAAATTATTAGGTCTCGATGCCAAAAACCCTGCTATTGTTTTAAAAGATTGTGATCTTGATTATATAGTTAAAGAAATTGTTCTTGGAGCTTTAGCATTTAATGGGCAAAGATGTGCGGCTATTAAAATAATTTTTGCACATTCAAAGATTTATGATAAATTAGTAGAAGAAATCAAAAATGAAATTGAAAAGCAAATTATCGGTATGCCGTGGACTGAAGATGTGAGAATCACACCAATTTTTGATAAAAATAGAATCTTATACCTTAAGACTTTATTTGAAGATGCAATGAATAAAGGTGCTATAAATAATACTACAGATGGTGGTAAAATAAATCATACATTCTTTTACCCTACTTTATTATCTAATGTAAATAGCAGCATGAGGATTTATACAGAAGAGCAATTCGGTCCAATTGTACCAATTGTGCGTTTTGACGATATTAAAGAGCCGTTAGAGTATGTTCAAAATTCTGAGTTTGGTCAGCAAATTAGCATTTTCGGAAATAATTCAAAAGAAATATCAAAATTAGCATCATTTCTACAGTATCAATGCGGAAGAGTAAATATAAATACTAAATGCCAAAGAGGTCCTGACATATTCCC
Organism: uncultured bacterium; assembly: GCA_937875295.1. Lineage (GTDB taxonomy): Bacteria > Bacteroidota > Ignavibacteria > Kapaibacteriales > UBA2268 > CALLXS01. Next base: position 24,653 of record CALLXS010000099.1, read on the forward strand.
ATTCACAGGTAAGAAAAGCTCCGGAATGGGAGAATTATCTATTAATAGTACTCTAAAGGAATTTATTGCCCATTCTGTAGTAGCTGGTAAAGAAAATGATATAACTCTATCAACACTTGAACGTATTTAATTAAATAAAAAAAATCTTTTTAAATTGGATAATAAAGTTAATAAATATAAAACGGTTGATTCAAGTCTAATTCACGAAAATCCCTATTGGAAATATAGTAATGATAAATATATATTACCTAATGGGAGAGAAGGTGATTACTTTTATGTAAATTCACGAGGTTCTGTTGTAATTATACCGCAAATTAGCGAAAATAAGTTTTTGCTTACTAAACAATATAGATATTTAAATAAAAAAATTAGCATCGAATTTCCCGGAGGTGGGTGCCAGCAGGGAATTTCTGAAATTGAAAATGCAAAGATTGAACTTGCTCAAGAAGTTGGCTATAAAAGCAATAATTTAAATTTCATAGGGGGATTTAATCCCTGCAACGGAATGACGAATGAAATTTGTAGCGTATACTTAGCAAAAGAATTAGAACCATTTAAATTAAAAGAAGATGAAAGCGAAGAAATTGAAATCGTTGAATTTTCTGAAGAGCAAATTATTGATTCAATAAAAGATAATTCACTCTGGGATGGCATGTCCCTTGCAGCATGGATTTTATATAAAACTAAAAAATTTGATTATAAAATAATATAAATAGGATAAAATAAATGATAAAGATGAGTTCATGTTTTAAAACTGCTCTATTAATTTTTGCCTTGATTGCAATTAGCACTAATAATATTTTAGCTAATAATCAAGCAGCTATTGAAAATAATCGACTCACATATAAGTTAATTTTCGATTATTCTGACAATTTCGTTTACAAATATTTTTATAATGAAAATACTGACATCAAGCGAGAATATTCAGATAAATCAAAATTTAATTTCTCAAGAAATGTGAATATTTATTTTCATTATAAATCATTTGAAATGAACAAAGCAGGATTCCAAACTATAGATGTAGTTACTGATTCCATCAGGCATACATTAGATTCTGCAGGTAAGAAAAAATGGAATTTTTTCACAAAAGACCCTAATTGCTTTGATCATTATAATAGAGATATAGCCGTTTATAATTTAAACGTAGGTAGAGCTTATAAATATGTGATTTCACCCTATTTTGAAATTGCTGATATTGTTCCAAGTCAAGTAATGATAAATGATATTGCTCTAATTGATTCAAGCAAATCTTCGATGAAACCAGATAAATTTATTATGTTTAGAAATGCTCTTAGCAAACCATTTATTAATCAATTTACTGATGTAAAAAAAATCGATTATCCAATTAATCGAGTTCCAAAGGATAGCGTGTGGAAATCAAATATTGATTTTGTAATAAATGGAGTGCAATTTAATGATACTGTTGAAGTAAAATTTCTTGATGAAAGAGGTGGATTTTATATTATGGAATCTGAATTTTACATGAATAAATTTATTAAAAATCAAACTATAATTTATGGTCCTGCTCAAACAATCTCTGAGCCTACGAGTGCTAATTTAAAATGTAAATTGACTTTAACGCTTAATAGCTTAGGCACTGTAGATGAAACAGTATTAACCGCTGAAGGCACAATGTCATTCATAAATCAAGAAAATAAAGCTTTCACCGATTACATTAAGACTCAGATGCTATGGAAAGCTGATGGTAGATTTAAGTATTAAAAGCAATTTGAAAAATAATTTCAAACTTTAAATAAATAATTAGCATTAAAATAAAAAAGGACGAGTAAAATGAAATCTACTCGTCCTTTTAATTATTTTTTAATCAACGCATTATTATTTTAAGTACCTTGATTATAATCATTAATATAAGATAATTGGTCAGCAGAGAGCTTATCTAAACAAATGTTCATTGATTTTAGCTTAGTTTCAGCGATAAATTCATCTTGTTCTACTGGTAGGTCTATAACTTCAATAGGTAATTTTTCGCCAGATTTGTGAGCTTCTACTAATCTTAAATGACTCATAAATTGATTTGCAAAAGACATATCCATTACTTCTGATGGATGACCTTCAGCAGCAGCTAAATTAACTAATCTGCCCTGAGCTAATAAAAATATTTTATTTCCATTATTTAGAGTATATTCCTCACAATTAGGACGAATAGTGCGAACTGATTTAGATACAGCTTCTAATTCCGGAATATTAATTTCAGCATCATAATGCCCGGTATTACAAATAATTGCCCCATCTCTCATAGATTCGAAATGGTTTTTGCGAAGAATATCTTTTACTCCTGTAGCTGTTACAAAAATATCACCGACTTTAGCAGCTTCGTCCATACTCATAGCTTCATGACCTTGCAATACAGCTTTAAGAGCAGCAGTAGCTTTGACTTCAGTAATAATAGTATTAGCTCCCATACCCTTTGCACGTAAAGCAACACCACTTCCACAATGACCGTGTCCTGCTACTACAACATTTTTACCAGCGAGCAATACAGAAGTTGCTCTTAAAATTCCATCTAAAGTGGATTGTCCAGTGCCAAACACATTGTCGAAGTCCCATTTTGTTTCTGCATCATTTACAGCATAAACAGGATAAAATAAATTTCCAGCAGCTGAACGTGAGCGAAGACGGTGAATACCAGTAGTAGTTTCTTCTGTGCCTCCAATTATATAATTTTTGGCAAGATCAACATAATTTTCATGGACTGTATTTATTAAATCACAACCATCATCTAAAGTGAGGTGTGGTTTGAAATCAATTGTTCTATCTATGCACCAATAGAAATCTTCGTGATTACCATACCAAGCATAAATTGAAATTCCGTCAGCAGCGAGAGCTGAAGCTACAGCATCGTTTGTAGAAAGAGGATTACAACCACTCCAAGATATTTCTGCTCCGGCATCAGCAAAAGTGCGGATAAGCACAGCAGTTTCTTTTGTTACGTGTAGACATCCAGCGATTTTATAGCCTTTAAATGGTTTAGTTTTTTTATATTTTTCTCTTAAAATAGCTAAAACGGGCATTCTTGATTCAGCCCAATCAATTAACATATTACCTTCTTGTGCTAGATTAATATCTCTCACACAATATTTACCCGGTACTTCGCTGAAATTTCCTTTTGCAGCTTTTGGAGGCGTATTTGACATATTGAATTTTCCTAATAGTTTATTTATTATTTGATTTTAAAATTAAAATGCATCTTATTATTAATTTATGTAAGATTACAAATATACGAAAATTATTTTATTCATATTATCGGCTAATTTATTAATTTATGTTTTTTAATTATGTATTTCTATGAATTTAAATTACTTAAACATAATATTTCAAATATAAATCTTAATAATTATTATGTAATTTACTCTTATTTTAATATATTTGAAGTCTATTAATTTTTTTATTGAAGATAAACAAAAATGAAAATATATTTAATCAAAATCATTATTTTATTACAAGTATTTAGTATTTCAATGCTGAGCGATACTTATGCTCAAACAAAACCTACTAAGCGAAAACCTACTCCTAAACCTGTTATTCGCAATACTAGCCCACGGAAAACAAGTGATCAAAGGAAAAAAGATGATGATGACAGAAGAACTATCGATCCAAATACTTTAAAAATGAAAAAACCTTTGCCAGAATCTGATTATAAAGAGGAAAATTCTCCTCGTTATATCTTCGAAAAGGAATTAGAAAAAATTAAAACAGTAAGATTAATGCAATTTGAGCCAGATGGCACCTACGATGCTCTTCCGATGAAGCTCGATAGCGTAGAATCAATTCAAATGACTTTTACACAACTTATGTTCAATAGAATTTTATTTTTATCTGTCAAACCTACTAATCCAAATAAACCAGATATTTGGGTAGATTTAAATTATAATGAAATTCGCGAACCTAATGAAATTATTGATACAGCACATAAATATTTTGCAATTAAAGTAAATCAAAATGTAATAAATTTTTATGGGCAAATAGATACAATCCAAGCATATTTTTTTAGTACAATCCCTCACGACATAAAAAAAGCTGTAGTGCTGAAAGGCGACGAAAAATATATATGCGATAGAATAAATACAATTGATTTTTCTTTAAGCAAATCTATAAAACATATTGACTTACAAGGCAGCAATATTGAGAAAGCGGTATTTTCGCTTAATCCTCAGCTTAGGTCAGTATATTTAGATGATAATAGGATGAAATCTATTGATTTGCGAAATTGTGCTAATCTGAAGATTTTGAGTTGCAAAAACAATCAATTACACACTATAGATCCCCGTGGATGCTTTCAACTTGAAAATTTAATTTGTAGCAATAATCAATTAAAAGATATTCCATTAAGTACTCTCAAAAATTTAAAAAATTTGGAATGCAAGAATAATAAAATTGAAAATTTAGATATTACAGGAGCAAAAGAATTGCTTTCTTTAGATTGCTCACAGAACCAATTAAAGAGTTTAATCTTAAAAAATGATAAATTAAATTCAATTAATATCAATAATAATCAAATTACTTTTCTAAATGTGTCTGAATGCCCTGAATTACGAAGTTTAAGCATTAATAAAAATCATATTTATAAATTTTCATTTCCTAAATCGCCAAAAATTACAAATCTATCATTTGTTGAAAATCAAATGAAATTTCTTGATTTTTCTGAATTACCTAAATTAACTCAACTCGATTGTAGTAAAAACAATTTTGACAGCCTTGATTTTACTTTTAATAACAATTTACAAAGCATTAATTGCTCAAATAATTCTATTTCACTAATTAGATTCGCCGAAGATAATGATATCGAGTCTTTAATTGTTGCCAAAAATAAATTAGATTCATTTGATTTATCTGCTTTAGTAAATTTAAAATATTTCGATTGCTCGGATAATTCTTTAAATAATTTAAACCTATCCAATTTAAATTCTCTTGAAAATATTAATCTATCAAATAATAAATTGACTGAACTAAATTTTAGTGGAATTGAAACTTTAAAAGAAGTATATTGCTACAATAATTCATTGAAAGATTCATCAATGAAGGCATTTATTCAATCATTAAAGAACTCTAATAACCCCAAGAATACTACAAATAGTTCAATTTACTTATTAAATAATGATTTAGCTAATGAAGGTAATGATATTTCAACTTCATTTGATGACTTAAAAGCCCTAAATAAATGGAATATTTATTATGTAGAGACCGATTCCGACACTCTAATTAATTTAAATATATCACCAAATATTTACTATGCCGATAACGTATTTTTAGCATATCGCGGAGAATTACCATTTGTAAGAATGAAAAGCATTTTTATTAAAATTAATGGAGTGGCTCCTCCATATAATGTAGCAATCACAAACGACAAAAATAAAGTGATCACTCAGTATGAAAGCGCTTCTTCATTTGTAGATATAAAGAAATTGCAAAGTGGGACATATTCACTAAGAATCGCTAAAAATGGAAAAAGTAATTTTTATTATTTTCTTAAATAATTCTCTATCTTAATTTTGCTAAATCTATTTATTTATAGAAATAACTATTAATAAAATATGGATGCTAATGATTTAATTAAAAAAGTACGAAAAATCGAGATAAAAACTAAAACTTTGTCGAGAGACCTTTTTGCTGGTGGTTATCATTCAAATTTCAAAGGAAGAGGAATGACCTTTAGCGAAGTGCGTGAATATAATACAGGCGACGAAGTGCGGGCAATCGATTGGAACGTAACTGCAAGATATGGGAATCCATATATAAAAGTATTTGAAGAAGAAAGGGAAATATCGGTGATGTTGCTGGCTGATATTTCTTCATCTGGTAATTTCACTACAAATATTGAGACAAAGAAAGAATTAATCACTTATATTTCTGCAATTATTGCGTTTTCTGCAAGTCAAAACCAAGATAAAACCGGATTATTGCTTTTCTCTGATGAGATTGAAAAATTTCTCTTACCTAAAAAAGGCAAATCCCAAATATTAAGGATAATCAGAGATTTAATTGAGGTAAACCCAAAATCATCTAAAACAAATATATCAAAAGCTGTAGCTTATACTTTAAAAATGCTCAAAAAAAGAAGCATTGTTTTCATTTTGTCTGATTTTATGGACTCAAATTTCGATAAAGAATTAGAAATATGCTCGCGAAAACATGATACTATTGCAATAAGAATAATTGATCCGGCTGAGAAAGAATTACCAAAAATTGGTCTAATAAATATTAAAGATGCAGAAACTGGAGAAATTAAATTAATCGATACAAATTCGTCTGAATTAAGAAGAAAATATTCTGATGATATGAAAAAACGAACAGCTTATTTGAATGAGTTCTTTGCTAAAAATAAAATAGGATTTGTGGATATTTCCACTGATGAAGATTATGTAAAAGAGCTAATAAAATATTTCAAAAAAAAATAAATACTACTTATTTAAAACATCTAGAAGGCATGCAATTAATTTCGTTATTTGTATATTTATCAGATGCGGAAAGATTATTTATTAGAAAAAGGAATCCAATGATAATGAAAATTAAATATTTATTCATATTAAGTTTAAAATTATTTTTAAAAAGCGTTATTATACCTATCAACCTTCCATTCTTTTAATATAAGCATCTGCTATTCTGAAATTTACAGCAGAGACAAATTCCTTAGCTAATTCGGCATCTTCTTTTTTAATTTTAAAGACTAGCTCATTACCTGTAGAATTTAAAAAGCCTTTTGATGATAAAAATACATTTGTTCTAAGCTTGAAATTTGATTTAAACCAAGTTTTTTCGTAAATACAACTTACAATTTCATTAAATTTAAATTCTATTTTCTTTGGTTTTGATTTAATTACACCAATCATCGTGTCGCGTATTTCATATTCTACAGATAAAGACTGTTCGGAAAGTGTCATCATACCGACTAAAATAGCGAACCCACCCAATTTCTCGAGAGGTTCGTCATAAGTAAAACCTAAGTATAATTTATCGTAATTCATTCAATATCACTTTTTTATGCAATTAGAAAAGTATTATAGCAAAACTTATTGTATTTGGATAGAAGAAGAATTAAATTATAAAATATCTCAACATTTCACAAACAATCAACAACAAAAAACTAATGAAGGAGGTGACAATGTGGCAGATAAGATAGAATCTATGT
>CALLXS010000100.1 GCA_937875295.1 uncultured bacterium
ATAATGTTGGTTATGCTGTAATTGAAAACAACAATAATATTATTGAAGCTGGAGTTAATAATATTAAAGTAACTTCAGATGAAAAAAATGAATTTATCAAAGGCAAAAGTATCAGCACAAATCCTAATCGTACTTTAAAGAGGCAAGCACGTGTCTGTATGCAAAGGTACAAAGCACGACGCCGAGAATTATATGACTATCTTGATAAATTGAATTATTTACCTAATAATGATATAGACGATAAAGAGCTTTGGAGGCTTCGTTCAATTAGCCCTACTCAAATGATTAGCTTACAAGAATTAGGAGCTGTATTAATTCATATTGCTAAGAAAAGAGGTTATAAACCTACCGGTGATAAATTTAACGAAAATAGTGATTATTTAGCTAATTTAGAAAGCAATACTAAAACACTACACGATAGTAAATTAACTATTGGACAATATTTATATAATAGATATTTTCAAGGTCTAAGAATAAAAGAAATATTATTCAAAAGAGAAGATTATGAATATGAATTTTGGGCAATTATTAATAAACAAATGGAATACCATAATAATTTAACTATTGAAACTGCTAATGATTTGTTCAATATTATTTATTATCAGAGACCTCTCAAATCCCAAAAGCACAGAGTAAGTAAATGTAAATATACAGGCTATAGAGTTGCACACAAAAGTAATCCATATTTCCAGGAGTTCAAGATCTTAACTGGAATTGAGAATGTTGTGGTCTACGATGCATATGGTCGCAATATCCCAATAGATGAAGATAAATTACAAGATTTGTATTCTAATTTAATGGTAAGCAAAAAGCTAACCGCTACTCAGATACTAAAATTATTTGGCTATAAAGCAACTACAGACAAAGTTGCTATTAATTATGATAAAGGCTTAAGTGGCAATATTACATTTTCTGAAATAAAAAAAATTATCCCTGATTATAATCCAACATTTGATGAATTATATGCTTTGTGGCATTTATTGTATTCTGTAGAGGACAACAGTAAAAGCAATATCCTAAGGAATAAATACAATTTTAATGAAGACCAAATTGAACAATTATGCAACATTAATTTTGGTAAAGAAGGATATTGTAATTTATCTGAAAAAGCTATAAAAGCATTATTGCCACATTTACGAAATAAAAAGAATTTATCAGATTCTATTAAACTTGCCAAATTAAAAGTAATCAGCAACGATATTGATACAACTACTAAAACAATACCATTATTTAAGAATAATCACTTTTTAAATATTGTTTTAGAGAAAGCTGCTAATAAAACTGTTAATTTATTAAATGAAATAATCAGCAAATATTCAATTAATGAATGTGTTATTGAATTTGATCCACTTGTTTTAAAAAGTAATGAAGCTCGAAAAAATGCTATTAAGCGCAAAAGAATGAATATTGTTGAAGAGTCCAATATAAGAAAGGATTTATTTGATAGTTATGGACTTGAGAATTTAACTAAAAAAGATTTAATTAAATATAGGTTATGGAATGAATTTGGAGGTTACAGTCCTTATGAACCAACAACGCAAATTAGTTTAACCGAGTTATTTGACAAAAATACTAATGATCCATTTGCGATTGAACATATAATACCTATATCAAGATTATTTGACAATTCATTAAATAATAAAACAATATGCAGGCGTTCAATAAATAATATATCTAAAGACGATATGACTGCTAATGAATATATGATAACTTTAGATAAAGATTTATATGATAGTTATCTTAAATTAATTGAGAACGCTAAAATTAGTTATACTAAGAAAAAAAGGTTATTAGCAATGGGTGCCGATGTTGATACTAATTATATTTCATCTACACTTGACTTTAAACATAAATTAGCTAAGGACTTAAAAAATGCTATTAATAATAATGGTATTGATGTAAAATTCTCAAATTATATAATAAGCGATCATTTAAAAAATATTTGGGATTTAAGGAACGAGGATGTTAGTGACGAAGCTGATGACGATATTAGATTATTAGCATTAAATGCTATTATAGCTGGTTTCACTTCAGAGCTAATAATAAATCAATTAGATAACTTAAATAAGAATTATATTGAAGCTAAAAATAATAAGATTTCATTAAGAAAATTTGGTATGCCTTTTGAAAACTTTACTAATATTGTTAAATCAAACGTTAGAAGTGTAATTCCAAAATATAAAATTGGTAGCAGATTATATTCTAAGGACAAAAACGGACACGCAAATCCACGAATTCAATTGCATAAAGAAACTATATATGGAATGAACAAGAAATATCTAATTGATAAAAATGGTAAAAGAGCAGAAACTTATGAAGCTGTAGTTAAATATCCATTAGCTACCATTACTGAAAAAGATATTGGTTACATTGTTGATAGCAAAATCAGAGAAATAGTTAGAAATAGATTAATCCAGTATGGTAATAATTCTGCTAAGTGCTGGGATAAATTAACAGAAAATCCACTATATGATTTTAACGGCAAAATTATTCGTAGTATAAGATTATGGACAGGCTTAAAGAAAGTACGACCATTACATTATATTAATGGTAAATGGAATGATTATGTATTAGAAGGCAATTTGCACCACGCTGGAATTTATTTAGACAATAAAGGTAAATTGCAATTTAAAGAGGTGTCCGGATTAACTGCAATTATGCGTGTTAATATTGGTATGGATATTATAATTACTAAACCTTTATCAGCATATGAACAATTGCATAATTACAAAGGTAAAATAAAAATAGACGATGTATTTAATGAACAATTACCAGAAGTTGATTGGAGTTATGTAATACACTTCCAAAAAGGAATGCTACTTACTTTAAACGATGAAACTTGGCGGATACATTCATTCTCAGCAGGTCGTTTAACACTAATGAAACCACATCATTCTGATATTGCTGATAGGAATAAAATGAATATTATTTCTTATAGAAATGTAATAAAAACATTAGTTGAAGATGGTAAATTAAAACTAAATGATATTGGAGGGCTTTATGAAGTGGCGTAGATTATTAGCCAATAATATTATTACTAATCCTAATAAGACTGTAACTATAACATTAACAGACGATCGTGTTTTTACTTTACCACCGTCGCAAATAAAAATTAAGTCAATGTCTACAAACGAAATGTTACCAGAGATTGAAGTGCCTTACTATTTTTGGAAATCATTAGGTATTCCAGAGGAAGCCGTTGTTATTGAAACTGAAAAAGTAATTGTCCCAAATTATTTAAAATGTGAACCTCGAGCAATTAATTTTAAAACAAAGCCTACTAAATACCAATTAGATGCTTATAATAAATTTGCGTCTATTATGATAGGTGGCAACTTTTTGCCTATGGGAACTGGTAAAACTAAAATTGAGATTGATTTAGCTTCAGCACGATTTTTGGCAGGTGAAATAGATAAAGTATTAGTTTTTTGTAAATTTTTATTATATTAACTACACTAAATTATAATAATATATATATTATTATTGACAGCACATACTTATTGTTATATAATATAGGCAAT